>DASREJ010000059.1:0-16509 GCA_035652115.1 Bryobacteraceae bacterium | reverse complement strand
GTGCGCAGCTTCTCGCCCTGATTGCGATCGAAGATGCGCAGCGGAATGGTAACTGAAATGCCCACGTAAACATTCAAGGGCGGCGGCTGCCATGAGCCATCTACTCCAAACGTCGGGTCGGTCGAACCGTTTGCAATCGCGAGCTGATGATCTGTCCGGGCCTTCTCAAGCGACTGTTCCGCTTCCTTTAAATCAGGACGGGTGGTTAACGCGATTTGCCGCAGTTCGGGCAGCGTAGTCGTGACATCGTTGAACTCGAAGGGAGCTTGGACATCAAACTGCTCAATTGGGGTCTGATCGCGTATGAGCGTCAAAAGATCGATCTTCGCTGTCCGAAGATTGACTTCTGCCGTCTGCAGGTCTGACTCATACTCAACTCGCTGCAACTCAACCCGTTGAAAATCGACTTTTGAGATCGCGCCCGCGTTGAAGCGTTCGCGGTTGATTTCGATCTCCTTGTCGTAGTAGGCCAGATTCTCTTGGGCGACACCACGCACGGCCTTAGCGGTCAAGACGCGCACAAACGCATCTCTCAGGTTAAAGATCAGATTTCGTTCGAGGTCGGCTTGAGTCGAGATGGCGATTGCGGTGGCCTGCTTTGCGCTGACGAGACGAAGCTCGCGCTTATGGTCGCGTTCATGCAGATAATTCATGCTTCCGTAGGCATAGGAATAAGCCAGCGGGCGATACGGATTGTTATGAAAAAACGTCAACTGATCCAACCCAAGAGTCATCTCCGGGTTAGGGCGCAAGTAGGCCGTAATCTCATCTGCGCGGGACTCGTCGATATTGACTTGTCCAGCGAGCAGGGCTGGATTGTTGGCTCTAAATCTGTTTTCGGTCTCCTGCCAGGTGAGTGCTCGCGGCGGCGGGGCAGTCTGGGCCAGACATCCGGCTACTGACAGGAAACCAATGCACATACGCCAAGTTCGGCGTGGCATCAAGTCCTCCTCGGAACAAATTAGTAGATTGAGTTTTAAACGCCAAGAGGCCGGGGCGGTGAGCGGCCGGCATATGAAGGAGCAACACGGCCATCACGAGTAGCCGCCGGTATGAAGATCACCCATACAGCAAGAAGCGTCAGCGTGAGTGTGCAGGTTTCGCAGGCAAGCGGACTATCTAACGTCTCGAACAGCCGTATAAGATTATTATTCGGAGCTTTGCTGCCCGAAGACGAGTGGCTCTGGTCCTGCTGGGTGCTCAAAGTTTCGCTGCGTACCAAGTCATCGGTCGCGGAGATGTACGGAAACAAGGCCGCAACGATGAGCGCGACACCAACTATGTGCAGCCAGGTCGGAGTGCGATTTGTTCTATCTCGGTGAATCGCGGCACGAATCGTGGTGGCTAAGGCGGTAGCGCCTAGTAACAGCCACACAAGATTTAGCGCCGTATCGAAGTGCACTTCTTTTTACCGTAGCATGCGTTTTTTACGTCCAACCGCCGTTCTCCGGCCTTGTGTACTCTTTGGCCTAGTTTGGCGTGCGAATTGCTAGTTATATTCATTCGGGAAACGCTCCGGCTGGCGTTTATGCGAGTAGGTCCTCAGTTCATTGTTGTTTTGGGTATCATCACCGCGGGGCTCTGTCGAGCGGCGGATGTCCCCGCGCGCTCAACTACCATCGCGGTGGCCGAAAGCAACCAGTTTGCTTACTATTGGAAGGCTGAACCCGTTGCCCATACAGCGCAGTTGCTGACTCTTTTTTGCCGGGGATGCGGTTCGGTCTCTGCTCCCGATGCGCCAACTGGATCGGCTGCCGATGTGCCGCTTGTTGCGGTCCTGAGGGACACACTTGGCGATAGCGATGCGGAGAACGACCGCGTAACCGATGTCTGGTTGCTTGGTTATGCCAATCCCGGCATTGGAAAGAAATTGCTTTCTGCGGTGCCATTTTTCTATTGGCATCCCGGCGGCGGATCGAAAAGCGGCAGCAAAGACAATCCGAAACCCTTGTTTGATCTCACCGCTCCGCAGCATTCCGTTCTGTCGGAAGTGGGAAGAGATTTAGTGCAATGGACCGCGTTCGACCCGATGATCATGCCAGTTCGCGCAACGACCCGGGCTTATCGCGCGAATAGCCTGGATGACGAGCGGCTTCATTTGGATACCGCGATCTCATATTTGCGCAGCGCGCCTAGCTCAAATGACGGCGCGGCGCCGACGCGGAAGGAACTCGATATCGTTATCGCGCGCCTGGAGCTTCGCAAAAAGCTGCTAGGTGGCTTGGTAAACCAAAAACGTGCCGCGCAACTTGGCCAGGAATCCGGCTTCGAACAGGAGCGCATTCGCAGCCGGAATTGGGAACTTTTGCGCCAATGTGCGGAGAAAACTGGGCTGGTGTTTCAATCCCTTGATCTGGCGGGTACCGAGGGCGAATACGGAATGCTTTGGTTTCCAACTAACCAGGCGACGCCGATGACATCCACCGACCTGAAGCCGATCTGGAAAATCTTGAATATTAGTGATCCATGGAACGACCCTAAATTGGCGAAAATGCGAGCTCAGTATGTTTGGGCTTTTGATACTAAGGACTCAAACGTACCGGCCCCTGGGATTATCGGTCAGCAGCAGGCGCTGGTTCCATTGGCCGTCTATAGCTTGTCCTATCCGAAAACACCGCTGCTTCTAGTCGACTTTCGCGACCAGATCCATGTGCGCGGCCATGAGATGCTGCAACGTTCGATAAACGAGGTTACGGCGGGCGTTATTGGGATTTCTCACTTTACGAACTGGTACTACTATGTCGCCGCCGGCTTGTACGACTTCGTAAGCAGCCGTCATGGCGGGGCCGTCGACCAGGCTGCGCGCTTAGATGCATATTCGCGTTTGCGAGTAGCTCTTGCACTGGACCGCCAGCTTGATCCGGAGTTGCGCAAGTCAATGGAAGTTCGGTTGCGAAATGTTTCCATCAATCCGCTGGAGGCGGCCCCTGGGCGAGAAATGCGCAACGCCTCGGTTCGGTATACACGACTTCAGGAAGAAGCTGGCGCCGAGGGACATCTAGCGCATATCGTCGACCAACAACGGCGCGCCGAGATTGCATCCTTTGGCGAATCGGGTGGACACCGGGGCTGGGATACGCTTCTGCACACCATGACGCTCGGCCTTTATCGCAATCGCGCACCGCGATCTCCCGACAATCTTGCCAAGCTAAACATCTATCGCCGCGTGGAGTACGAACTTGCTTTTCTCGACAAACTGGCCGAGGCCGGCACCGAACCGGAAGTGTCGTACGATCCGCAGCTCATTCATGCTTCGGTGGAGCAACTCGCTTCGTTGATGCCCGAAATTTCCGCGTCGAGCGTTCGCACTCACGCGGTGGACACGCTGCGGAAACTAAAAGATATTTCTCAGTCCTCCGATTTGCAAGCCGACTGTTCCGCTGCTATCGCGAGTCTTATAAATGAGCCCGCCCTGCACCGTAATTCGCCCACCCGCGGTATTGTGGCCGAAACGATCGTGGCAGAATCCGGGAAGTGACCCGTTTTTTTTCGACGTGCCTGTTGCTGTTCGCGGCGGTATGCCCGAGTGCTGCCTTGGGGTCACAAACGATCCCAAAAGCAACTCAGCCCATCGCGCAACGAGTCGTGATTCTGAAAGTGGACGGCTTGAATGCCGACCTGCTCTATCGCAACATGCGGCAGACTGACGCCGCTACAGGAAAGTCGATCTTGCCCTGGTTCACGCATATCTTTGCTCAGGGCGGCGCGGTCTTTGAAAATTTCTACACGCGTGGCATCAGTCTCTCGGCGCCGTCATGGTCCATACTTGACACTGGCCGCCACACGGTTATTCGCGGTAACGTCGAGTGGGATCGTTTCACCGGTTACGCGTACGATTATCTCAACTTCTTTCCCTTTTATCTCAGCTACGCGCGAAGCCATCAGGTGGATATGCCCGGCGTGCAGGTTCTAGATCGCGCGGGAATTCCATTGCTGATCGATGCCTTTCCATATAGCCAGCGCTATCAGTCATTCCAGCTTTATCAGCGCGGCGCTCGATGGACCACGTTAAAGAACGTGCTGGCTCGCCGGTTTTCGTCGGAAGTATTGATTCCCATGCTCGAAAACGCAGGGACGCCATCCTTGGACGAAATTCTGGCCCAACAGACGGAGAAAGAACTGCTCGCCAATTTGCGCGGCGCCCAGATTCTTTACCTGGACGACTACACAGGCAATATGGACCATGAGGGCCACGCCATCAATGACCCCGCGGCGCTTCTGGATGATTTGCGCAGACTCGATTCACTAGCAGGGCGCATTTGGACGGGCATTCAGTCAAGCCCTCTTGCGGCTCGGACAATTTTTGTGGTGGTGTCAGATCACGGCATGAATAATGTGCCCGAAGTGCACAGTGAAGCTTTCAGCCTGCCTGACCTGCTGACCAGTCCGGCGGCCGGCGCGCATCACGTGATGTTGAACCGGCATGAATTGAGCGACTACAAAATTCGTGGGTTGAATCCGCTGGTCAAGCGTGCCTTTGTTTCAAGTACTGCATCGTTCTATTTAGCCAGTCAGGCCGAACGGTACCCTACTGCGTGGCTTGATTTGGATGGCAACGAACGCGCGTCTGTGTCGTTTCGCAATAGCGATTTGAATAAGATTCACATTCTTCTGTTGCAACTCTCCAGCCGTGAGTTGACGCCAAAGGTCCGTTTGGCGGCGACAACATACTTGGTTTCGCTGATTGATAAACATCGGAGTCAATGGTCGGAAACCGCGTCGCAACTGGATGAGGAGATGCAGGCGCTCGAAGTCGCCATTGAGCAGCGCAAGGCGCTTCTGGCGCCGAAACCTGCGAAATGGACCCGCGAACAAGAGGCGCAGGGCGAAGACAAAATCAGCCGCCGCCAAGCTGAGGAATTGTCTAATTGGCAGCGCGAGCACGAAGAATATAGGACTTATGCCGCCCATTTGCGAGCGCTCCTCACGTTACATCCCGATCCAACACGCCCGTTCTCCGGAAAGATTTCGGAATTCGTTCCTGAAATGAGTTTGGGCGATTCGAACACGTTATATGACTTGCAGCATTACGCTGCTGGGCCGGGGGCATCCGGCTTAGTGCTTGATTCATCCGGGCATCTCGACGAAGAACAGTCGTTTCGTTACGTGAACTATTTCCCGCTTTTCGCGGCGCAGAGAGTGCGAAACAATCCACAGCCGGCGCTATCGTCGAAGCCCATCGATTTTACGGCTCTGCGGCTGCCCCCCAACGACATCGCAACTCAAACTTACTGGCTCTACGCAAGCGACGACGATCAGCTTCTGATCCATGCCGACAGCGCGGGTAATGTTTCGCTGCAGCCCGTCAGTCATCTTGTCCAGGCCGCGGATGGCAGTATTCAATTCACTCCGGAGGCTTGGCATTCCGGGCTGCCGCTTCATCTTTTCGAAGATCCGGAACTGAAGATCCCGGCAGGAGGCGACCGTGCTGCCTGGCTGTTCGCCACGCACAGCGAGCGCGAATGGCTGGAAGCCACACATCTTTGCAAATACTCGGACGGAGTGATTGGAACTACAGAAGAACTGTCGCCGATAGCAGCCAATGTGCCTGGAACACCCGGCCTAAATCCGGTTCTGCTTCGCTATGAACGCCGCCGGCGCGAGTTGGTGCAGCCCGACATCGAAATCTTTGCCGCCGATCACTGGAATTTCAATGTTCGCAATTTCAATCCGGGCGGCAATCACGGCGCGTTTTTCCGCATCTCGACACATTCAGTGTGGATGATTGCGGGTGCGGGCATTCCCACGCAAGTCGTTAGCGAACCCTATGACAGCTTGAATTTTGCGTCGACCATTCTGCAGTTGGCGGGACGGCCCGTTCCTATGCCCGATCGCATAGTGAACGTGATGAACCCGTCCCCGGCCGCGCCTTAAAACGCATTTTGCGAAAGATGCTTTTGCAGTGTCGCCAGATTATCTTCAAAACTCTCAACAGTGTCGATGGTGGCCGGATAAGTGCCGTACCAGCTTTGCTCGAATAGGCGCGTGTTGGCTACAAAGGCTGATACAAAATCCGCCTTCAGCCGACGGGCGCGCCGCTGCAACTCACGAATGTATTCCGAATTCGTCTTTCCTCGCGCCGGGGAAACCAAATTGTGCGCGGCGAGCGTCGCGAGATTTCCCAGATAAAGAGCCCGAACAGCGAGACGGAAATCTCCGCTCGCGCGGTATCGACTTGCGAGTTTTTGCCACTCATTGATCGGTTGATCCAGGGGGTCGGCCTCTTCTGTCAGATCAATCGCTTGCGGGGCCGCGATCGTGACGACAGCGGAATGAGGCCTGGGTCGTTTGCGCGCGCGCAAGCCTGCGATGACTGCAGCCACCAGCAGAAGACCTGCTAAGCACGCGAGCACGACCAGCGCGCTCCGTGTGGAAACCGGCTTGTCCTTGTTGGCAGGCGCGGTGGGACTGTTAGAAAAGATCCGGCGCACCCAGCGGATGACGGAGAAGACCGCCGAAGTCAGGCTTTTCCAAAGATTGTCGATTTGATTCGCTACGGAATCCATGAACGCCGTGAAAGAGTCCTTATCTCGCTTGCCGTGCTGCACGGCCGGCAGATTCCAGCTATTGGATGGATCGCGGAATACAGATTGAATTGCCTGTTTCATGCGGTCCGGAGTGACGGTCGAAGCCGCCGATTCAGGCGATGATTGTTGTCGTGCGAAGCTCGGGGTAGGCGCCAAAAACAAAGGAAGAATCAAGACGGCTGCAGCGGCTTTTCGAGCCACCGCCAGGCGGAGGCGCAGATCGTCGCCCGATGTTTCCGATTGCCGTGCAAACCGGCGCAGCACGAAGACTGCTTTTATGATGGGATCTAGGCCGATGTACGCCAGTGTGCAGAGTGCCGCGATGGATGTTGGGTTGAACAATACTTCGGGCGCACGCGTCACGTTGCTTTCGATTCCCGTGAGGATCTTCCAGAGTTGAGGCAGGAAAAATAGCAGTGACAAGAGGTTGAGCCAAAGAATGCCTCGCAGCAGCAGAACGATTATTAAGGTCCACAGGGCAACAACGGGGCGATATGTGGTGTCGGCACGTGCAGCGGCGAGCGTTGCACGCCAGTCGCCATTGCGACCGGCTTCCGCAGCCAGTAAGGAGTGTTGAAAAAACGACGTCACAGTCGAGTGTGGAACCAACAGCACCAGTCCAATAGGCCACGTCAGCAGCTTCGCGCCGGCAATCACTGACTGCCCGCGAAAAGCAGCGGAAAAGTATTCGCCTGCGGTGGGCGGGCTCTCCGTCAAAGTGGCATATAGCAATGCGCAGAAGACCGACTGGCAGATATGCAGCCAGAAAAAGAGCACGGTCAAGGTCAGACTGAATGCGATCAGACTATCGACAGCAAACGGTCGTTGAAACAGGTCAGTCAACGCGAACAGCAAAAATCCGAAAAAGGGAACAACTCCAGCCAGGTAAATACACCACGCCATCGCATCCACCCGCTTCACCAAAGCCAAGCCGTCTTCAACCAATCCGATTGCCGTTGAAAATGGTTCGTTCATGCGGCGAATTCCAGAACATTCCCGCGGCCTTCCACCTCAGGTGCGTGGTCGCGCAACTGCAGAATTGCCCAGCCTGCGAAACAGAAAAGCAGCCATACGATCAAGAAGCCTGCTGCGGCGATAAGAACTCCAGTCAAACTGAACGTTCTGTGGCTCGCGGGATCGGTGCTGGAAATTTTTGAGAGGCAAGCGCCGCATAGCATTCGCTCTTGAAAAGGCGCCACGCATTCGCGGCAAAAATAGTTTTGGCATTGCGGGCAGCGGCAGGCGGCTTCTCGCCGTTCGTGATTCAGGCATCTTTGTGCAGCGAGTGAACTCATGCCGAGGGAGTGTCCAAACCTAGTATCGTCGAACTTCTTAGGTCATATTGTCCGGATCGTCTGACAGCCACTACGACGGACAACAATCCATATAAGCTCAAGATCATCGAGGCGACAACGAATTCTGTGCGGATCGTCAAGCGCGATCCAACTAGCAACAGAAAAGGGCGGCGCCACGAAGCGAGCCATATCACTATGCGCGAGACCGCCAGCATCTGGTTTAGAACGGTGGCACTTCGGATACTAAACGGGAACTCGAAATCACGCCTGATGAAAAACGTCACGACGAACAAAAGGCAGTAGAGAAAGACGGTAAAGGCGTTGAACCCAGAAACTGCGCCGAAGGCGAACAAACATCCGTAGAAGATTACGGGAACCCGTTTCGATTGCGCCGGATCTTTTTTCGAGCCGGAGACGGTGGAAATGACCAGCGGCCCTGGACTTAACGCCAGCGCATCGTTCGAGAGAACTCTTTCCTGCGCGCGCGATACACGAAGTGTCAATTCACTCAATAAGCGGCGGGAAGACGCTAAAGAGGACGCTAAGGGCAACTTGACCGACGTCACTTTTGTATAGATCTGAGCCGCCCAGCCCGGCTGTATGAAACGCCAGGCGGCGTAAATCGCAACGAAAACGAGTGCCGCAAGCACGCCCCAAGGCGGACTAATCAGCGTTGCTCCGCTCACGGCTAGGGCGACACCTGAAACTTCCGCCACCACCAACAAAGTGTCAGGCCGATCCAACGAATACAGCAGCGCTGCACGTATGTCCACCCAGTACAGCCGCGTATAGTCTTCGCGAAGAAGGCCATTTGTGATTTTGAGTATGTGGTCATCGGCAAGCCACGTTTTCCTGTCCATGGATTTCAAGGGCCGATAAGCCGGGTGTTCGGGAATCATGGTGCGCGTCAAGGTAACGTCGCCGGAACGCTCGTGTTTCGCCCTCGGAAAGTATGAACGAGAACCACAATCCAGATAGCGATGGTGGTCGCGGAGAAGAGGATCGCCAATATCGATCTGATTTTGGTCCGCGGCGCGATACTGCATTCACGATTAAACGTAAACAGCGCAAACCCGAGCGCCACCGGCGCCGTAACGATGCTCAAGAATCCGCCCAAAAGCGGCAACGTGCTGAGCGCCAGCGCAAGCGAATCGGTATGAAATCGGCCGGAAGAGAGCTGGGTTGTTTTTTGGCTTGAATTTGCAGTTTGCAAGCAGGCCGGACAAAGATCTTCCCCGGCCCACGAAATCCGGCATAGAGCGCACAAGAACCGGCCGCAGCGTGAACAGGTAAAGGCCGCGACCCGGTCCATGTGAAAGAAGCAAGAAGCCTCGTCTGAAACAACCGGCTGATGCTGCACCGTCTCTGCGGCCCGATAGAACCCCGGAAACAATTCAATCGTTATCGATGAGCCGCAGCGGCGGCATTGGATGGAACTCCGATTGGGCTCATTCACCAGCACAAAGCCGCACGCGGGACACGTGAATGTCAGTGCAGCGGCAGCGGTCATGCGCTCTTATGAATTACACGGGTATCGCAGATATGATCGTGCAGCGCGCGCTTTTGGCTGTCGAATGCGGCGATGAGGAAGCCGATGCCAAACGTCAGATTGTTCAAAATGTAGGCGAACGCGCGGCCCAAACTTCGGCCCAACGTGAGAGACGCGCCATCGGACCGCACCACGCGCAGGCCTACCGCAAGCTTGCCCGGCGTTCCGCCGCGCCGCGCCACGAACCACGATTGATAGGCGATAGTCGCGGCAAAGAAAACCAGGTAGGAAATGGCGAGGCCGCCCAAAATCAAGCCAGCTTCCGCGGGCGACATGGGTGCATTTTGCAAATTCCGAAAGATTCCCCGTCCCGGAATGAGGAACACGACCATCTCAAGCAGCGAGAAGATCACGCCGAGAATCAGGCCATCTATAAACACGGCAAGAAGCCGAATCCAAAAACCGGCATACAGAAGAAACGGAATGCCCGCCGCCACTACAGAGCCTCGCTCTCGAACGCGCTGAAAAAATATTTCCTTGCAGTCGGCACATACGTGCGCGGCGCCGAAAGCGAGCAAATCATTGCTGGCGCATTGGCGGCCGCATTCGGTGCAGAATTGCCCGTTGCCGGATTGAGCGCCGAACACGGGTTGTGCCGCGCTGAAGGGCTGCCACTCTGGCATGCCGGCTTTCCATACTAAAGTGTCCGGTTTGACTCTGCCTGACGTATACAACGCCTGTAAATCGGCTTCGTCGATTGGTCCTACTCGTTGTCCGGCATCAGCGTAGTACCATTCCATCTCTTCCTCTCCTCCCAATAAAACCGTTGAAGAGCAGGTAAATCATCTCAAATTTTCGGCTTCGGCGGGGGTAGTTCGCGGGCCTTGCACTCAGAGCTAAATCCGTTTCGCCCATGCGAGCCGTCGCAAAAAGGTTTATTATCAGCCATGCCGCAACGGCAAAGCGAAATGACCGTACGGCCGGACAAACCGTATGAATTACCTTCTGAATCTTGAATGATGAATTCACCCTCAATGCGGATAGGACCGTTATTGACGATGGTGACCTTTGCTGCCATGCAACCAGATGGTAGCAGAGAGAAAGAGGCTGCCAGCTTTCCGCGCAGTCGCGTGCTTTTTATAATGACATCGCAGGGTGTTACTTGATCCAATTTAGCTACGAGTCAGATCGGGAGCTGTTCGAAAGCGCCATTCTCTACGCCGAGAAACAGGTGCGCCGGCTGATAGAAACTTCCCCCGATTTCTATCCGATGTACACAAAGGGAGGCAAATGGAAGCACGAAGGCCCCGCCTGGACCCACTGGTGCGACGGGTTCCTGCCGGGCATGATGTGGCTGTTCCTACGTCATCGTGGCCCCGATAAATCCGACGCGCGCTTTTGGATGGAGCAGGCGATTCGCTATAGCCGCCCGCTCGAATCGCGCAAAACGGACAATGACGTCCACGATCTGGGGTTCATTTTTTTCTCGACTTATCATCGTTGGTACCAGATGACGCGCGATCCTCAGATCCGCGATGTTGTGATTCACGCAGGTAAAACGCTGGCGGAACATTTTAACGAAACGGGCCAATATCTGAGTTCCGTGGTCGCCGAAGATTCAGTGTATGTCGACACCATGATGAATGTTGGGCTGATCTTCTACGCGGCGCGCGAAGGCAATGATAAAAGGCTGCGCGATATCGCGGTGCGGCACTGCATTACGACGCGCCGCTTCCTGGTAAGGGCTGATGGGTCGACCGCGCATGAAGGGATCTTCGATACTGAGACGGGCGAATTCCTGCGTACCGCTACGCAGCAGGGCTATCGGGGCGATTCCTGCTGGTCGCGAGGGCTGGCTTGGGCGCTTTACGGATTCACTACTTCTTACGAATACAGCCGCGATCCACGTTTTCTGCACACAGCAGAAGCTTGCACTGATTACTACATTACTCACACGCCGGTAGATGGCATTCCGCCGTGGGACTACAATGCGCCACACGAGAACCGATCGTTGGTGGACACTTCCGCAGCCGCCATAGCCGCGGCAGGTATGTTGAGGCTTTGCCGCTCCATTTCAGATCCAATGAAGGGCCATTTCTACTGGTCAACCGCGATTCATATCCTGCGCAACCTGTGTACGAACCACTTGGCCGCTGGCGACTCCGAGTGGGAAGGCGTGTTGAAGGGCGGTGTGTATCACTTGCCCAAAGGACTTGGCGTGGACGAATCGGTGATGTGGGGCGAATACTTCTTTATCGAAGCGGTTGAAGACGCCCTCCGGACCATGCACAGCCACAATCATCACCTGATCCGTCCGGAAGCCCCGGTGACTGTGCATTAGATCTTGCGAACGGGGCCACTTGTGCGGATCAAAGTTGCTGTACTAATCGGCTGTATAACCGGGACCGTGCTCCCCGCGCGAGCACAGGAAATCTTTTTCAGCCGGCGAGTCTATCAACCGAGAGGAAGAACCTACCAGGAAATCTGGAAGCTTGATCTTGGGACAAGGCGAATCGTGCAACTGAGTCGCACACCGAGAGATCACGACATTGTTAATTGCTCACAAGATGGGAAACATATCTTGTTTACGTCACATTCCGATGGCGGAATCGATCAGGACGATCAATTGTGGAGTTTCGATCTTGTAAGCGGACAAGAGCGCCAGATTGGGAAAACTCGTGAGAAGCCGGAACACTCCGAGAGACTGCTTTCGCCCGATCGATCGAAGATAGCGGTCGCAAATGGCGAGTACGTTTTGATCGAGGACGCTGTAACCGAAAAAGAGTTGTGGAGAGCGAATCTGAATCAGCCTACTGCTTCAGGATTCAAGGGCCCGGTAGCTTTCCCTCTCGCCTGGACGGCGAATGGCAAGAGGCTGCTGTTGGGAGCGGTTGGCGAGAACACTAGTAGCAGTTCTCCACAATCCGATTTTTTCGTATTGGATTTGACCACCAGGAAATTGCGGAGCGCTGGAACCGGCAACAGCGCTTATTGGATTCCCGGCCGAGACGCCATCCTCTACAGCACTCCGCGCTATCTTTGCCCCTTAGCTGAAAGTAAGCATCAAGTGTGGTGTGCACATCTTGCCGTTTTCGATCTCAACACTGGAAAACAGGAAGTGATCACCTCGGGCGCGACAAATAACGTCGAGCCTGCGATCTGCAGCCACTAGCCCTACTCACTTTCGGGAGGCCCCAGATTGTCAAGGTCTATCTCGGTTGACGGCCTGGTATCGGCCTTTAGCATGTTCTTGATCTGATCCATTGCGAAGCAGTGTTCTTCGGCATTGCACGCGGCAACACAATCTTCGGGAACCATCAATTCGATGTCGCGCATGTAAGCATCGTTTGCGGTGAACAATACACAGCTATTGGTGGAGACACCTGTGAGAATCAGTCGTTGCGATCCCAGGTGCTTCAAAAGCAGTTCCAACGGCGTTTGGTAGAAGCCGGAATGCTTCGGCTTCAGGACAAAATAATCGCGCGAACCCGGAACAAGTTGCTTCACAAACGGCAGGCCGCGGACATTGTCCTTCAGGCAATGATTGACGATTTGTTCGAACTTGGATTGCCAGCGGCCGAAGTTGTCGTTGACGTAAATAACGGGAATGCCCAGATCCGCGGCTCTCCTCTTAAGAGCCGCGATTCGCGGTGCAATCGGTAAGGCGTGCTCGAACAGTTCATCGCCGCGTGGAAATTCGAAGTCGCTGATTACGTCGATGAGTAGAAGCGCAGTGTGATGATTATCGGGAGCGCTACCGTGCAGGTCATGCTGCTTGCCCGGTTGAGATTTCACTTTTACACTTTACTTCGCACCATGCAAAAGAATATAGTGAGCGCGGCGCAAAGGCGATTTTATGACGCTGAGCCAAGCGCCCGCATAGAACAACCCGCCGACAATAAGGGTAAGCTTGAGGCCCAAATAGATGGCCAAAAACATGGCTGCCGCTGAGCCCATGACGCTGGACGCTGCGTTGATGGCCCAAGCCCATCGTACAGATGCAGGCATCACGCTCTCAAGCAGCGTTAACCCTGTAGGAAACGGCATGCCCATAACAAAGCCGAGAGGCCCAATTAACGCCACCGAGACGAGCACCTTCACGGGAAACGGCAGCGCGACTCCGCTTTCTGCAATCGGCGTGATCACCGCCGACAAGATGAGGATCGCCACAATGACGATTGCCAGCACGCGGCTAAGCCGGGTTATGCTGCCGCCCACCAACCGCTTGCTAAGAAAGCTTCCCGCCCCGCTGAACAAAAGCATCGAAAAAATGATCACCGTCAACGCGTAGGTCGGATGCCCCAAAAACAACACGAACTTCTGTATGAGTGCCACTTGAATCAGGATGTATCCGGCGCCGATACAGACAAAAAACATTAGCGCTCGCAGACTGCCGCTTTCGCGCGGAAGTCGCTGGCCTAGCAAAAGAGGCGGCAGGCACAGCATTACGGCCGTCGCGATCAAACTAATCGCGACCAGAGCGAAAAGCACGGGGAGCGCCGAGTTGACTTTGTAGTCGGCCGTCTTCCGCGACGCGTGCAGCACGAATTGCCACAGATCGCGTGGTTGCACGGTGTAGAAAAAAAAAGGTCGATCATCGCTAACGGGCCGTACATCAAAATCGTATGTCTCATAGAAGCGCTTCAGGTCGGGCGCAAGCAGCAGATCCCGAAACGCGCTCGCCGATTGGGTGCCCGGATAGTAGACCAACTCCATTTTGCCCGTTTGCGCCGCGGACTTAAGCAAGTTCACGTCTCTCTGGGAGAAAGGAGTACGCGAAATAATGATCGTGTCCTTGGAGCCCCACGCTTGCAAAGATTGAGCATTCTCGCGGAACACGGCGACATTTTGCGCTGGATTTGCCTGACCTAACTGCTTAAGCGCCGTATCCGCCAGCGCGACGACGCGCAATGACTCGCGAGGCGGCTTAAAGCCCCAGCGAGTGAATGCCATGATTCCGTCGGAAGTTAAATGCGATAAATAGTCGACAAAAGCGTTCGTTGTGTAGAGATTATTCTCTGAGAGTGCGAACGCCCCGGCGGCTGTCGATGCCCACGTATCCACTAAAGTGGCCTGCAGAACCTGATAATGTTCTGGCGATCTGCGCACAAAGGAACGCCCGTCTTCGACAACGATTTTCACTTCGGGCCTGAAGTACAGGTAATTGCTGTAGAAGGGAAACTTTTCGCGCATAATGACGTTCGCGATGATGGGGTTGATTTCTACTCCCGTCACGTCTTTACTTCCGGACGCCAGCGCGCGCGAAATGTCCCAACCGCCGCCAGGGCCGATTACGAGCGTCTTGGCGCCCGGCCGCAAGACGTAAGGCAATCCCGGGCCTTCGTAGGCAAGGTCGAATCGTTGTTGCGGCGATAGACGATCAAAGTGGAAATTCGCTACGCCCGTTGCCGCATCCGCATCGATCACGATGCTTTTCAAACCGCTGCCGGGCTCAGGCTTGAGCGCAATTCGCGAGAAGCTGTTCCACTTCACGAACTCTTCATTCGTCAGCAGTTGGCCCTTGGCATACTTCACGTCAATCACTGAAAATTTCGCGTTGTAAGTAATCAGCGAGACGATGAGCAAGCCCAAAACGACCGCGATGACGCGCCCGCGCGGTGCGTGTGCCAGATGAAACCAAATTGCAGCGGAGACGGCGAATAGAATTGCAGCCACCAGAATCGTACCAGGCCCCCCAACCCAATTAAGCAGAGGGACCAGAACTGCGCAGCCGCCTGCCGCACCCAGCAAATCGAAGAAATAAACGCGATTCACGCGTTGGATAGTTTCCGCGATGAGCAGCGAAATGATGGATCCGGACAGCAGGAATGGAATCGCCGCAACAAAATAGGCCGCCGCCAGTTCCAGCGTGGACATCTCACCTGTTCGTTCTAACAGAAACCACAGGCAAAGCACCAGCGCGGTTGCGTTCACTGCCGCTAGGACGCCTAACTTTTCATAAAGCGAGCCACGCCATCCCGCTATGACATAGGAAAACACACCACCAGCCCCCAGCCCGAACAGCGCAATAGAGATGGCAAGAAACGCGAAGTGGTAGAAATACACCACCGAGAACACGCGAGTCAGTGCCAATTCCAGCAATAGAGTCGCCAAAGAGGTTGCGGCGAGACCGAAATAGATCTGGGGCCAATGAGTTCTTTTCTTCGAAGAGATGACGTCTAGATGGGGGGATGCGACGGTAGACAAATTTTATGGTAGTGGACGGCTATGCGAGAAGTCCGTGTTCAGAAAAATTCAGGAGCTGTGATTGAGACGTGTTGCGGTGCTGGTGAAGTTCCAGCGGGGTAGCGGCGACTATTTGTGGCGGTAGGTAATTCGACCCTTGGTGAGGTCGTAGGGCGACATCTCCAAGGTCACGCGGTCGCCAGCTAGCACGCGAATGCGATTACGTCTCAGTTTTCCGGCCAAGTGAGCGAGTACCGTTCTATCTTGATCCAATTGAACGCTGAATAACCCGCTAGGAAATTTTTCTACTACTGTTCCAGTGACCTCGATGCTATCTTCTTTGCTCATTCGCCTCTTAAGTTTGATATGCGGGCGAGAGTGAGTTAAATGCCCGCTACCACGGAGTATAGCGCAAAAATCCTATTTTATTGGGCAAGAATACGTTCGCTCCAATAGACCTACAGTTGGTTCGACTGTAAAATCCACGCAGAGTGCCGCTTGCAGGACGTTGTGTTTTACTCTTTAGTCGGGGCTGCATCCGCGGTCCCTTTGTTGGAGTGAAACGAACGTGGCAAATCCCACGAGCGAATTCAAAAACAAGAACGTTTTGGTAACGGGCGCGGGTCGGGGAATCGGTAAGAGATTAGCTCTCGGGTTCGCGCGGTTGGGCGCGAGGATCGGCTTAGTGAGCCGCAGCAAGGCGGAAGTGGATCTCGCGCATATCGAGATCGAACAGGCCGGTGGTAACGCGCTACGCATTCGCGCGGATGTAACCGATCCCGAACAACTGGCGCTTGCGGTAGATCGAGCGCGAGTCGTCTTCGGCCGGCCGGTCGACATTTTGATCTGCGCAGCGGGAACCATCGGACCGCTTTCTCCTTTTGCGCAGACCTCCGCTAAAGCCTGGACCGATGCCATCCAAATCAATCTTTTGGGCGTGGTGCATTCGTGCCGCGCCGTTTTGCCACACATGATCGACAGGCGCGCCGGCAAGATTGTCGTCCTCACGTGC
>DASREJ010000058.1:0-29316 GCA_035652115.1 Bryobacteraceae bacterium | reverse complement strand
GACCGAGCCTAAGCCGTTCCTTGTACTCGCGGACAACAACGGCACAGATCCGGAGCGAACACAAAATGCAGGTAGGATCATACCAACCCAACAACTATCTGCCTTGGAATGGACAGTTTTTGCCGAGAATGCAAACAGGTTGGCCCGAGAAGTATTGGACGGTACCTCCATCAAAACCGTTTTTCATCATCATTGCGCAGGATATGTAGAGACGCCGGAGGAAATTGCGCAGTTCCTCCGCTTGACGGACGAACGGCTGATTGGCTTAGTGTTTGACACGGGTCACTATGCTTACGGATCTGGCAGCTTCGATGTTATTGAGGCTTTAGAGCGCTTTAGAGATCGAATTTGGTATGTCCATCTTAAAGACTGCAGCGCCTCCGTCGCTGCTCAAGCGGCGCGGAATCAATGGAATTATTTTGAAGCGCTGCGTCACGGAATTTTTTGCGAACTCGGAAAAGGTCAAATCGACTTCGCAGGTGTCTTGAACTGGTTAGGCCGGAATAACTATGACGGTTATGTTGTTGTTGAGCAAGATATCCTTCCGGGGATGGGCACGCCTAAAGAAAGCGCCATGCGAAATCGTAATTATTTGCGTTCTGTCAGCGGGCTGTAGTTGATATCGCTTCGCTCGCAACCTCGGTGAGTTTTACCGGACGTTTTTCAGCATAAGAACGCCGCGCTGCCTCAACCATCAACATCGAAATCCGCCCATCATTGCCGTCCACCGGGACCGGCTTGTCATTCTTAACTGCATCCACGAAGGCGACGATTTCGTTTGCGTAACTCTCTTTATACCGTTCCATAAAGAACGCCAGCGGCAAGTCGCGTTTAATTTCGGAAGAGGTGCTGATTACTGCTTCGTTACCGTACAGGTTGTTCGTGGCGATTGCTCCCGCACTGCCAAGAATTTCCACCCGCTGATCGTATCCGTAAACGGCTTGTCTGCAGTTATCAATGGTTCCCACGACCCCGGTCCGAAAACGCATCAAGATTACGGCTGTGTCGAAGTCTCCGGCTGTGCCAATTTCCGCATCCACACGAACGGCGCCCATCGCGTGAATCTCTTCCACTTCATCGCCTATTAAGAATCGCGCCATGTCAAAGTCATGAATCGTCATATCCATAAAAATGCCGCCAGACGTCTTGATATATGAAATAGGGGGCGGTGCGGGATCTCTACTAATAATGTGGAGAATGTGGGGCATACCGATCTCACCGTTTACAACTGCTTGGCGAACTCGGGCGAAATTTGCATCAAAGCGCCGGTTAAACCCGATCTGAAGCTTCACTCCAGCTTTGTTCACCGCCTCTAAAAGGGCGTCAATTCTATTGAGGTCTCGTTCCAGCGGCTTTTCACAAAAGATGTGCTTACGCGCTCGCGCCGCCGCAATAATCAGCTCGCTATGGGTAGGTGCGGGAGAGCAGATCAGGATTGCATCAATCGCGGGATCATTGATGATCTCGTTACTAGTGTCGGCCGTGTGAGGAATTCCGTAGCTCTCCGCAACCTCCGAGGCAGCGGCGCCATTTGGATCGAAAATGGCCGTCACGTCTGCGGAAGGGACGCGAAAAGTAATCGTTTCCGCGTGTACCCGGCCCATTCTGCCGGCCCCAATCAGCCCTAGCCGAACCCTATCGGATCTTCGCAAAGTTCTCCCTTCTATGAGTGAATATCAGTGATACAAAGCGACCGTAAACTATTGCTTAGTCAAAAAACCTGCATCGAATAACCAATCTCGTAAGCGCTCCGGCCACGCGGCGACCGCCGCCGGCGTGCTCCCTTGAATTGCAAATCCGTGGCCCATGCCGGCGTAGATATGCAGTTCAGTCGACACGCCGGCATCCTTCAGCATCCGGTAAACTTCCGGATATTTGGCGGAAACTGGATCATCGGCTCCGCACAACAAAAACGTCGGAGACATGCCTTTCGGCACTTTAGCTTGATACTGCAGCGGCGCCGAGAATGGCGTACCGTAAATGAGAGCCTGAAAAGCCGGTTTAGCGCTGAGCTGATCGATTGCATCCGCCGGATGTGCGACTGAATCGTTGAATCTGGCGCCCACCAGTCCGGCAAGAATACCACCGGCCGAAAACCCCATGATTCCGACGCGCTGCGGATCTACATCCCATTCTGAAGCCCGGCTCTTCACAGTACGAATAGCTCGTTGCATATCGGCTACAGAATTCTCAATCGTATATGTCGAACCTGTCTCTTTGGGCAGACGGTACTTCAGTATAAAGGCCGCTATTCCCCGCTGGCTGAGCCACTCACCAACGCGATAACCTTCGTCCGTAATCCATAGCTCCCTAAACGCCCCGCCCGGCGCTATAACAATCGCGGTGCCTGTCGCAATTTTCTTTGGCGGCAGAAACAGGGTAAGAGAGGGCCGATGCACCGACGAGATGATTAAGATATCGTTGTTTGCGGCTTGCGGCGAACCCGACAGACGATACTTCTCTTCTTCTTTGTCCTTGGCTTCCGAACCAGGAGCGCCATTCGGCCAGAGATAAACAATTGGATGCCGATCCGCATTGGGCACCAATTCCTTAGGAGGCGGGCCGGGGAGCGCCTGCGGCTGAGTGTTCGTTTGGGCCAGCGCGCTGAGACCCAACATGCCCAATATAAGACTCAGTCGAATGACGTGCCACCCGTGCGTGCACACGTGTGAATGATATAGCACGAGACTTGCGTGCGTCAATGTTTCCGCTAAAGATATGTGCCTGGGAGAGAAGGCGGCGAGGTACTATCTTGCACTGGCCGACCGCCTACTCGCAGCGGGCGGAGATAATCTTCGGGAGATGCGACCAGCAGCCGCTTTGATTGTTTCCGCCAAGTCCTCAACTCGCCGAGGCGTATAGGAAGCCGCAATTCCGCTGAGACTCACCGAAGCCACAACCTTGTTGCCGCCATCAAAAATAGGTACACCGACGGCCGCGATATCAAGCGATACATCCTGTTCACTGACGACATAACCCTTGCTTCGCGTTCGCTGAATATCTTGAAGCAGAGCCTGTGGAGTGCCAATTGTCTTTGCTGTGTACCGAGGAAGATTGGTGCGAGTTGCGTATGCCAAAACTTCTTCTTCAGACATTCCGGCAAGAAGCGCTCGGGGCGCCGCGCCGCAATGAAGCGGCTGGCGTTCGCCAATTCCCAGGGCGAAGATGTGAAAGAAATGCCGGCCCTCAATTCGCTCCAGACATAACGCGTAATCTGCGTCTCGAATGCACAGAAAACCAGCTTGTCCAGTCTCCCCTACCATGGAGGTCAATTCAGGAAGCGCTGCTCGACGGATATCGAGCTGATTACGAAAGTGCGCGCCAAGTTCGAATAATTTGATGCCGAGGCTGTACTTGCGAGCATCCAGCTTTTGTACGTACGAGCGTGGCGAGAAGATTTTGCGCAGCGCCCTTCGGAACACCTGCTATGGCTGCGATTTCTCGCGGATTCAGAGTGGGATGCTCAAGAAACGACTCCAAAAGATCGAGCGCTTGGGGAAGCGTTGCCTCAGGCGATTTTTCGGATGCGCGGTCCTTGTTAGTAGCGTTCTTCACAACGGAGTGACAACTAGAAGTCTCTACGCAAGCCCCTGACTCTATTCAAGAGAGACGTTTCACTTGTCCCGCTGATAGCGTCTTTGGCGATTCTACCCTAAAATTTGCGAGGCCCTCATCGCAGAATTCAGGACATGCAGAATTCGGACACTGAGGTCAAGGCGCTTATAAGAACAGTGCAAAGATGGCCAGAAGAACCGCCAGCATGACCATAAGACGGTAACCCACTCGAATAGACTTAGTTTTCGAGTAATAGCCAATTAACGCCGGGATCGTAGAGGGACCGAGTAACCCGATCGCGAACATGATCGCAAAGACGCTTCCGTAGAGAGAGGGCGGGAATTTAGAAAAAGTCACACCGACCGTCGTAGGAAAGATGGGAGCATAGAACAGGCCGGTCACAATCACTACAAGACTCGCGACCGCCTTGCTCTTGGTCAGAGTTAGGACGAGCAATCCTAATCCAGCAGCCAGTGCTACTCCTTCAATGGTGGTCTTTCCAACCGAAGTAGTAACCGTTCGCGAAGCAACCAATCGGCCGATAATCATCGCCACCCAAAACAGCGAAAATATCAACGATGCTCGGGACTCGCTCAATCCAATATCCGTCAGGTAAGTTGTCGTCCAGCTAGCGGATGAAACCTCAAGGCCTATATAGCAAAAGAGGATGACTCCGGCGATCAAAGCCGTGGGGTTGTGCAGCAGAGATAAGGCTGATGCCCAATCATAGGTTGCCGAGACTGCCGGGTAAGTTGCAAATAAAGCAGGCACAACGGCTGCAAATGAGAGAAAACCAAACAGCGCGACAGCAAGTGTGTACTGAATTCTGGCGAATAGAAAAGAGATTACAAATGGCACGATGAACGCACCGAGCCCAAAAAACACATTGCCTAGGTTGCTTGCCGCCGCGGGATTCGCAGTATTCAAAGCAGGCAGCAATGTGTTACCCGCAGTGTTGATGCAACTGCCGCCCGCGCCCAACAGGACGGATGCGAAGAACACGCCACGTGGCCGGCGCGCTATCGCAAAGAGGCACATAGCTATTCCTACCAACAAAAAGCCCACAATTACGATCAGCTTGTGCCCAAGTTGATCGAGCAAGGGGCCTATCAGTATGGTCAGGACAAGCGTGGAGGCCTGCCACACGGTAATGCTTTTGCCCATCTGAGCGTCGTCCATCTTCGTTCGCTCGACAAGCCTCAGCTTGATGCTTCCGGGGAATACAGTCACCATGCCGAAAGCAAACACCGCTAATACCGCCACTGCCATTGCCAGCGCCATTAGACACTTACTCCTCGATTGAATTCAGAGCTCTGTTGAAGTACAGCGACTACGAAATAACAGCGTCGGATTTAGAAAAAGAACCGTTCGCGCTTGACGGCCCCTTCGTAGACTTTCCTCGCGGCAACCGCCGTATCTACTTCCGACACTTCAGCAACGGGCACATCCCACCAGGATTCATAGCCAGGCACGCGAGCCTCTTTGTCCAGCTCGACAACAATCACAGTAGTCCGGTCTTGCCGCCGCGCTTCTTTCATAGCCGCTTCGAACTCGCTTTTTGTTCTAGCTTTTATGACGTGCGCTCCATAGCTGGCGGCATTAGCGGCGAAATCGATGGAAATAAAATCGCCGTCCAATTGGTGCGAATTGGAATTTCGATAGCGGTATTCGGTCCCATAGCCTTGCGCACCCACTGCCTTAGAAAGTCCACCGATGCTTCCAAATCCATGATTGTCGAGCAAAATGATATTCAGCTTAAAACCTTCTTGCAGCGACGTCGCGATTTCAGATGACATCATTTGGTAAGAACCGTCGCCCACCATCACATACACTTCGCGGGACGGGTCGGCCATCTTGACGCCCAAGCCACCCGCAATCTCATATCCCATGCAAGAGTAGCCGTACTCGAGGTGATACCCTTTACAGTCCCGCGTGCGCCACAGCTTGTGTAGATCGCCCGGTAAACTTCCGGCGGCGCAGACAACAACGTCCCGGGGTTCAGAAAGCGAATTTACTAACCCGATAACATTGCCTTGAACCAGGTCGGGCCGATCGTAGATGTTGTAAATGCGATCGACCTCCGATTCCCACTGCTGTTGAAGCACATGAATTCGAGCTGTATACTCGGCGGAAACTTGATAGCTGGCGAGAGCCGCGGTAAGCTCCTCAATCGTCACCTTGGCGTCCGCAACTAGTGGAACAGCGCCATGTTTGTAGGCGTCAAATTCCGCGACGTTGATGTTCACAAACTGCACGTCGGGATTCTGGAACGCCGTTTTGGATGCGGTCGTGAAATCGCTATAACGCGTTCCTATCCCGATGATTAAGTCGGCATCGCGTGCTATCACGTTTGCGCCAATTGTGCCGGTGACACCCACCGCACCGAGTTGTTGCGAATGGTTATACGGCAGAGATCCCTTGCCTGCTTGCGTTTCACAAATTGGAATGCCGGTCGCCTCGCAGAATTTACTTAATGCGCGCCACGCTTCCGAATAGTGAACGCCCCCACCCGCCACTATCAATGGGTTGCGCGATTTCTTGATCGCCTCAACGGCCTTTTTTAATAAGGCTCGATCGGCTACCGGTCTTGCAATGTGCCACACCCTTTTCTCAAAGAGCTGTTCCGGATAATCCCAAGCCTCCGTTTGGACGTCCTGGGGAAGCGCCAGAGTAACCGCGCCCGTTTGGGACGGAGAAGTTAGCACTCGCATTGCCTCGCTCACTGCAAACGGAAGTTGGTCCGGGCGATTGATGCGGTCCCAATAGCGGGAGACGGGCTTGAAGACATCGTTGACCGAAATATCTTGCGATGCGTCAGATTCCAACTGTTGCAGAACAGGCGCTACATTGCGCCTGGCGAAAATGTCCCCGGGCAGCAGCAAAACAGGCAGCCGATTAATGGTTGCTAAAGCAGCGCCTGTAACCATGTTTGTCGCGCCCGGACCGATCGAACTGGTGCAAGCGAACGTGCTCAGGCGGTTTTTCATTTTGGCGTAAGCCACCGCCGTGTGCACCATCGCTTGCTCGTTACGGCACAGATAATAAGGAATTTCGGATCTCTGATGAAGCGCCTGGCCGAATCCGGCAACATTCCCGTGGCCGAAAATACCCCAAACGCCCGCGAAGAACAATGATTCGCGGCCGTCTCGCTCTACGTACTGATGCTTCAGGAAAGCTGCAAGCGCCTGTCCCGCCGTCATTCGTATTGTTCTCATCGTTCAGCTACTCCTTATCACTGCAGTCGGAGTTTAATACCCCGCCGGCCATTAGCCGTTGCGATTGCATCCTAACAAAGAGGTGTGCGTGAGCAGGTGGCGCTGCTGTCTATCACACACGTGTGCAAAGCGACAATATACCGTTTGATCGTGCTTTGTCAACTGCTAAGGAGCGGCTTTACTGGCATTGTCTTGACTGTCAAACCAGCGCAGGTTTACCATGGGGTGCAGAGAAGCACACGTGTTCATATATAGAAGAAGGCTCTAATCCGCGAACGCGTCCGTGCTCTTCGGAAGGATTATCAGCATGTCCGCCTCGCCGACCCTGGCGTTCAAGAGTCCCCTGCATGAAATGACGCAAACAACTCCCACTTGTTTGTGGAATGATTCGGCCTCCATCGCAGAACTGACCTATTCAATCGAACACGGTGCTGTGGGCGCAACCTGCAATCCGGTGATTGCGGTCGGCACGCTCAAGAAAGATTTGGCCGCCTGGAAACCGCGAATCATCGAGGTTATTAATCAGCACAAAATGGCAACTGAAGGTCAGATTGGATGGCTTTTGGTGGAAGAAATGTCCGTCCGCGCCGCCGCCCTTCTTGAGCCGATATTTCGCGAGCAGAAGGGTAAGAACGGAAGGCTTTCAATACAAACCGACCCGCGCTTCTTTAACAATCCGGAGGCAATCCTGGAGCAGGCTTTGCACTTCGACAGCCTTGCGCCAAACATGATTGTGAAGATTCCCGCCACTGCTGCGGGCCTTATCGCTATTGAAGAGGCGACTTATGGCGGAATTAGCATTAACGCCACTGTGTCATTCACGGTGCCGCAGTGTGTAGCTGTGGCGGAAGCGGTAGAGCGCGGCTTTCGGCGGCGCGAGGCGGAGGGAAAAGATATTTCCACGATGGGTCCAGTGTGTACGATCATGGTGGGTCGGCTGGATGACTGGCTCAAAGTCCTTATCGAGAAAGGGCGCATCTGCATCGACCCTGGCTATCTGGAATGGGCCGGCGTGGCCGCGTTCAAGAGAGCTTACCAGATTTTTCAAGAGCGCGGCTATCGCATTAGGTTGCTGTCCGCTGCGTTTAGAAATCACATGCATTGGAGCGAGTTTATTGGTGGTAATGTCGTGATCTCGCCGCCATATGCATGGCAGCTTCGCTATAACGCAAGCGACGTTAGCGTCCGCCCTCGAATTGACACGCCGGTCGACAAGAAAATAGTCGATACGCTCAGCGCCAAATTCGACGATTTTCGTCGCGCATACAATGCGGACGGTCTTACACCGAACGAGTTCGATACATTTGGCGCAACCAGGCGAACGCTGCGCCAGTTTATTGCGGCATGTCATGATCTCGAATCGTTAGTTCGGGATGTCATGATTCCAAATCCTGACTAACCTCATTACTGTATAGGAATTTACTAAATGGTTGCATCAGAGAATCTGCTAATTCGCCCCAGCGCCGCACCAAATACTTATGGGGAGACGATCTCATTTACTCCCGATGAGGTGGGATGGGAACATCTCGGCTTTCGGGCGGTTAGGCTTCAGCAAGGTGGAACAATTTCGTCTACTACGGCGGAAACTGAAGTAGCAATTGTAGTTTTAGGCGGCCAGTGTTCCGTCACTTCTTCAGCGGGTAAGTGGGATCACGTTGGGAGGAGAAAGAACGTTTTCAATGGCCTTGCTTACACGGTTTACCTGCCAGTTCACACGGATTATGCCGTAACTGCGCAAACTGATTTAGACATAGCCATCTGTTCCTGTCCCGCGCAGCGAAGTTTTCCGGCCCGATTGATCACACCGCGTGATGTCAAGGTAGATACGCGCGGAGGAGGGAACGCGACGCGGCAGATTTGTAATATTATTACGCCGGATGATTCTGCGGATCGCCTAATCATCATCGAAGTTTACACTCCGGCGGGCAATTGGTCGAGTTTCCCGCCACATAAACACGATGTGCATAATCCTCCTTCCGAAGTGGATCTGGAAGAAATTTATTACTACCGCATTGAGCGTCCGGAAGGCTATGCGATTCAGCGCGTTTATTCTTATGACGGTACGCGCGATGCGACGTTGACCGTGCGGGACGGCGAGTTAGTCCTGATACCGGATGGTTATCATCCAGTGGTAGCGGCCCACGGTTATAACGTGTATTACCTGAACGCGCTTTCAGGTAGCGCAAGATCACTGGCGGCATCGCTCGACCCGAATTATGCATGGGTCAGCAATACATGGGATCAAAAAGATCCGCGCGTTCCATTCGTGAAAGAGCCGCCCAGCAACTAAGTCGGCAGCTTAGTCGACGAGATCCTCAGTTCGATCTCGGGTAGCATCCGGCGCTATTCTGAATACCGTGAAGGATCCCCTTGCGATTCTATCCATAAAGGACATTGCCCGAGCAGCTAACGTATCTCACTCGACGGTTTCTCGCGCATTACGTAATAGCCCTCTTGTTAGCGCCACAACCGCGGAAAAAATTAAGCAAATTGCGCGGGAATCCAACTTCCGAGTAAGTGCCGTTGGCCGGAGCTTGGCAACGGGTCGTACACACTCGATCGGTGTAGTGGTTACCACCGTCGCCGACCCTTTCATGGCCGATGTGGTTTATGGCATTGAAGAAATCGCAAATGCACACGGGTACTCCGTTATTCTTGCGAGTTCAAAAGCCGATGCAGAACGAGAAATGAAACTCGTTCAATCCTTTGAAGAGCGTCGCGTTGACGGCATCATCATCATTGCGTCGGTTGTGGGGTCCGTTTACGTCCCGGTACTTGCGGAGATGAAAATCCCGATCGTGCTGGTGAACAGCCAACATCCAGGCGAGTTTGCGTATTCTATTTCCATCAGCGATTTTGAGAGTTCTCGTGCCGCTACGCGCTTCCTGATCCAACTAGGGCATAGCAAAATCGGCTTTATCGCCAATCGTTACGGAGCGCGCGGGAACGCCAATCGGCAGGAAGGCTATCGTCAAGCGCTTGAAGACGCAAAGATAGCGTTACGTCCAGAATTTGTCTTTTTGGGTGATGGCAAGCCGGAGGGCGGCTTTCAATCCTTGCAGCATTTCCTGTCGCTGCCAGAACGCGTCACGGCGCTCGTTTGTTTTAACGACCTAACTGCAATCGGCGTCTTAAATGCGGCCTATCGTCAGAAGATTAGTTTGCCCGACGAGCTTTCTGTTATCGGTTTCGACGACCTAATGATCGCTTCTTACACCGTGCCGCCGCTAACTACAGTGCGCCAACCTAAACTCGAGATGGGACGAAAAGCGACTGAACTTCTTTTTAATTTACTAGCTGGGTCAACGATGGAGAGAAGCTCTGTGTTCCAAGGCGAGCTAATTTTGCGGGAGTCCACCGCGCCGCCGGTGCGACGAGATCGTTAGTTTTCCGGGTGAAGAAGCACTTTCAATGCTGTCTTTGCGGCGCATAACTCGAAGGCTTTCCGCCACTCGAATATAGATAGCTTTTCCGAGATAAGATCCGCCAGTCGCAGTTTTCCCTCGGCAAAAATATTGATCATACGCTCCCACGTCCGAGCGGTATAGCAAATAGAACCGGAAATCGCCAGTTGTTTATAGAAAACTTGATCGATGGGAAAGTTGATATCTTTGCCGCAGATCCCAACTTGAGTGTGATGGCCCATCGGGCGCAAAGCGCGCAAACAGCAATCCACTGACGCCGGATGACCGGCGCATTCAAAGGCGTTGTCCACTCCTTTGCCGAGCGTCGCCTCTTGGATAGCCAGTAGCGGGTCGATTTCACCAGCGTTTATAGTTAGCCAAGCCCCCGCGCGATTCGCTGCTTCCAGTCGAAGACGATCATTGGCCGTGCCGACAACTATGGTTTTTGCCCCTTCGGCGGCAAGCAGTTTAAGACAGAGCAGCCCGATCGGTCCTGGTCCAGAAACAAGTACGGTATCGCCAATATGCACTTTCGAAATCTCTGTTACGGCATGGACCGCCGCCGCAAACGGCTCACTGAGTGCTGCCTCCTCCAAAGAGAAGCTGTCTGGAATTTCGTACAACTGATCTGGGCGGACAACTACATATCGAGTAAATGCGCCATTTACACCATGACCCATCCCACGACGATTGTTACAAAAAATAAAGTCGCCCGACTGGCAATACCTGCACTTGCCGCAAGTCACCGCGGTGGCGCCTAATACGGTAACCCGTTTGCCTATCCAGCCCTTCGTCACGTTTTTGCCAGCCTCTACGACGGTTCCAGAAAATTCGTGACCGAGAATCACTGGGGGGTAATTAGGAAATAAATCTTTCTCAATGTGAAGATCGGTGCCACAGATACCGCAGTACGCGATTTGTATCTTTACTAAATCGTCGCCGCAGGCTGGTTCATTCATGTCTCGGATATCTATGTTGCCTACACCGATAGCATATTTGACAAGAGCTTTCATTTAGTTGTCAGTGGCCGGTAGCGAGGTTCGCTTTCGCTTGATTTAAATTGGCGCGAGCCGCTTCATGGTTAGGATCGATTGTGAGCGCTTGTTGAAAAGCTTTAATTGCTTCGCGAAAGCGTCCCATAATTGCCAACACAGTGCCGTAGTTAGTTAGCACGTCGGCGTCGTCCGAACGCAACGTTATGGAGGCCTGCAGATGTACCAGGGCATCCTGATAATTATGCAATTTAAAGTAAACAGTGCCTAAATCAGCTTGCGCCCCGGCATCGTTTGGATCTCGTTTCAGTAATTCGTTAAACTCGTCGGCGGCGCCGTTTAGATCGCCCGTCGCTGCCAGCGCATGGGCGAGATTGAAACGGGCGCTATCATAATCCCGGTCCATACGAAGCGTTTCGCGAAATTCGCCTATTGCTTCGGGAATTTTATCTTCTGCCAGCAAAGCGCTACCGAGGCTGTTGTGGACAGTTGCATTTCCGGGTTCCACACGCAACGCGTCACGATAACAATCGATAGCCTCTGCCAATTTGTCCTGTTGTTGATAAATAGCGCCTAGATTGTAGTGCGCAACAAAATCAGCCGGATACTTTTGGACGCGGCGAAGCATAACTGCTTCTTGCAAGGCCATTCGGGGATCTACCGCGTTGCTGTTGCCGGAGTGGGGCAACACTTGCAGCCACACGTGCCCCATCTCATCGGTACTTAAATCGCCTGTCTTGACCTCCTTCGGAGGATTGCTCGGGTTGCGAGGGTTCGTTGCCGAATTATCATATGTAATTCGCATCGATATTTTTGTTCCAGAAGGAAGGGCAATCGGCTGCCGGTATTCGTAAACAGCCTGCCAGTTGATATCCCAATCTGGAATACGAATGAGCCACTTACGCCCACCGTTTGGTAGAGTCGCCCAGCACTCGATCAGTTTGCCCAGGTAATGCGCATGTGGATAGATGGCAAGTACGTCAACACCTACCGGCAGCGTCAGCTCATCGACGACGGTGAACGACCGGTCTCCGGGTGGAATATCAATTGCTCCATCGTGCTCAAGTTGCAAAAGCATTGGGAACTTAGTCGGGGGATGAGAGCTGAAATAAAGGCCGATTTCCGCTTGTACGACCTCATCCTTTCCGGTGGGCTGAAGATGGAGATTCAATATCAGATCCGTTTTCGGATCAAGACGCCAGCTCATCTCGGGCGGCTCGCGCATTAGCACTGAGCCAGGCTTCCAAAACAAGAAGTGCGAATCGGGATCGAATTCGTTAGGTGCGGCCTCGGTGGTCACATCCATTCCCGGGAAACCGGGAGACCCGTCTTCCCCATCGCGTCGGCGTAGCGATTGTGTCCGATCTAAAACAACGTTAGCGTGATGAACGACCCGAGGATTGCTGAGCCGCAATTCAAAAGCCGTGACGTACTTTGTTTCCTTAAGGCCGGAGGCAATGACGAAGTTTCGGAAGATGTCTCTGCCGCCAGCCCGCATGTGAAACGGCTGAGCCATGCGAAGGATCAGATCGGGAGGCCCCAACTGCCACTCGCTAGTAAATTGTGGCTTTGGCGGCAAATCCCGTGGATCGCCTTCCGGCATTCCCGCGCGAATCCAATCGTCAATTAAATGAATTTGGGTTTCTGTTAGCGTGCGCGCGCCCGTGAAATCCCCGTAACCGGCTTGCGGAGGCCACGGGGGCATGTAACGCCGTTCCGTAACCGCTTTGATTTGCGCCGCGTGCTTGCGAACATCTTGATAAGTGATGAACGGAAACGGCCCGATGCCCCCGGCGTGATGGCACGGAGTGCAATTCGCGTAAACCAGCGGCGCGATATTTTTCGCGAATGTCGCCGGCGTGCCACTGGCCGGCTGTCCGGCGAGGAGCGGCGCCAGCAGGAAAGGCAATAAACAACAGACTGCTGCAGTTGCTCGGAGTGACAACGGACCTTCTCTGCGGCCCGCCAAATTTGGTCCAGAGAGGGAGATTCGAACCCCCACAGTGTTACACGCTAGCACGTCAGCTACTACAAGGCCGTCAGAGGCCGCCGCGGATGGCTAAATTCTTGATTCAGAATGATTCACACAATCTCAGTTTTACCTGTCGCCGCAACACGATAGAAGCTTGTGAGTGAACGAGCAATAGCCTCGACAATCAAAGTCAGATAACGCGAGCCGAGATCACTTGATCCATTTGCAGGCGAGTCTGTATAGCCGTCTATGCTTTGCCAAAACCCCGGCGCCTCGTACCGGTATGCCGGTTGTGCAGCTTGGGAATCCGACCCTTCGATGCTGCTGCGGGACGGGCGCTCGCCAGATACCATTTGGCCGCATAGCGACAGCATCAAGGACGTTTCAAACTGTCCGGCGTGTCCCGGCAGCCCGCCAGAATTGCGGGCCCCAGCGGCAATCAACGCATCCCATGCCAGCGTCCAGTACGATGCTGCTCCGATGTGCAGCGGGTGTTGAAAACCTATGTCTCGTGCCGCCAATTGGATCAACTCGTGGTTCCCTCCATGGCCGTTTAGTACAAATACCTTTCGAAAACCGTCCAGTGCTAGCGAACGCAGTAAGTCCAACATGACTTCGTAGTAAACCTTAGTCTGCAGCGAAAGCGTTCCACCGAATGGTAAATGGTAATCGGAGGAGCCGAAGGGGAGAACCGGCGCAACAAGCACCGGGAATTCGGCATCAATGGCTCGCGCGGTTTCGCGCGCCAGGTATTGGACAGTATAAAAATCCGTCCCTACAGGCAAGTGTGGCCCGTGCTGCTCGGTGGCCCCCACAGGTAGGACGACTAGCGCCGTCGGTGCGATAGAACGGAGTTCTTCTCTGGTGTAATCGGCGAACGAATAGCTCTTCTGTTTCATCCGGGGCTGATCGTAGCAGATACAGGGCGTTTCGGCAGACGCGTATAGTTAGCCGATTATAGAGAAGCCTTCAAATAGCTGAACAGTTTCGACAAATGCGATGACGCCGGCTGCGTAGGACAGTTACGCTTTTATTGAAAGGGCAGCCAATCGCGTAATTCGATAGCAGATACAGACCGTCATGGAATTTTTGTTTACGCGTGAAAATTTCCCATTTAGCGCCGCCGTTATTACTTCCGGGCGCGTGCTCGAGACCGTTTTGACAGGCATTCCGCCAAGCCACAGTATTCCGGTGGCTGGAGGCGTTGGAGCCGAACTGCGGGAAATTTTTCGCCAGCTTGATGAAGTGCTCGCGGCGGCGGGAGTTGGCAAAACATCCGTTGCATCCGTCCGCCTTTATCTTCAAGACGTCCTGCGCGATATAGGGGAAGTGAATGCCGTATACCGTGAGTACTTTGGAACGCATCCCCCAAACCGGCGCGCTTACGGTGTCAATCTTCAATCCGGAATGCTCATTGAGGGCGCTTTTGTCGCTGAGATTCCTTGAGCTAGCGGGCTGTCCCGCGATAGCCGTGCATTACATTGAACAAATTCCCGTATCGCTATCCCAGTGGAATTGACTATGTCGCTGGCAGTGCGTTTTCTTAATTGCTATGGACGCTTCATTTCGAAGAAAACATGTTGAACATTCAATTGCCGGAGATATATCAATGATCGCCAAGGTGTGTTGTTTTGCACTGCTTGCCGTGAGCTTCATGTCGGCGGCGCCGAAATCGGAGAAAAAGCACATTCGGATCAGCGCATGGTACTGGCTCAACTCCGCGCCGAAAGATGAATGGCAGCGCGATTTCAAGCAAATGGCGGATTTGGGATTTACGGATGTTCTATTTGGCTGGGGCTACGATTCAGCCGCGTTTGGAATTCGTATCAAGGACACCACGGACGCGGTGAATTGGGCGCATGAGGCAGGCTTGGGTTCATTCATGTGCATTTGGCATCCGACGCATAACTCGCTTGAGCGCCATCCTGACGTGGTACAAATCGATGCCGCCGGTCACCATTTATTTACATTCGATACATTCAACCCCGAGTGGCGGCGCACTGAATGGCGCGATTACCTGCAAAAGGTGGCCCGCGCATACGGCAAGTTGCCGGGAATGGCCGGGTATGTCTTTGACGATTCGTTCGGGATTGGTGCGATTGGGGTCTTTGGCGGTCCGGTTTCCAAGCCCGACGAACGCTATATTTCGTATGGAGAGGTGGAGCGGAGGGCGTTCGGTTCAGAGCCACCAAAGAAGCCAACCGATCCCGACTGGCAGAAGTGGGTGGATGCGCGCGCACGCTGGTGGAATGAATGGGCAGCGGATACCGTGAGGTTTATTCGAGAAGCCGACCCGGACAAACAGCATATTATCTATCTGGAGGATGGCGCGAGCGTTCTCGGCCCGCAAACAATTGATCGTCAGGGCGTAAAATTCGGTGAAGTCGCACAGCCGTTTGATGCCGTGTGCGCCTACATAGCGCCGGCTTACAGCGCGAAAGACTCAGATGAAAAGATTGTAGACGCGACGCGCCACTCAATTAACACCGTACGCGCGCTTGCCGGCCAGAACAAGCACATCATCTTCACGTTCTGGGTAGCGGATTCGGCTACGGAAAGAGCGCCGGGGGCCGCCACTTACCCGACGGTCGATCAGATTCGAAAAGTGAGTGAAACAGCTTTGGCTTTGGGCATTGATCATCTGGACATGTACGGTTATCGCATCGGTGAATATCAGGCCACTACGGAAGAATGGCCCTCTCGGCGGCCAGGCAATGGCGCGACTTATCCGATCACGGGACAATTTCCGAAGAAATTTTTGTGGGATCGGCCCGAGCTGTTCCCCGGCCTTAAACAGTACTTCACTGAGCTCAGGAGTCGCTGATACGCTAGAGTCTTAAGTCCAATTTGACGATGACGCCTGCGGCCGGTATCGTAACAGCAAAGATGGCGGATTCCAGGAAACCGCTGGTACCGGCCTTAGAACGGGGCTTGGCCATTGTTGAAATGCTTGCCAAGTCGCGATCTGGGCTAACGCTCTCACAGCTTACCCGATATCTCGAATTGCCCAAGAGTTCGGTTTTTTGCTTGCTGCGAACTCTGGAGGCAGCGGGATACGTTTACCGCGAAGCGGAACTGGGCAAGTATCGCATTAGCCTGCGCGTTTGTTCTCTAGCGCACATGGCGCTCGGCGGAATTCCTCTGCGCGAAATCGCTCGCCCATACCTGAGATGCCTGTCTGAGTCGACTGGATTGACCGTTCATATGGCTGTGCTAGAGCAGGGCACGTGCACTCTTATAGAGAAGATGTCGCGTCCAGAAGTGAAACCCGTCGCCACTTGGGTTGGCAAACATCTAAGCTTGCACTGCACCGCTCTTGGCAAAGCCCTCTCCGCGTATATTCCGGACGAGGAGCTCCAAACTCTGATTCGTGAGCAAGGTCTATTGCGTCATAACGACAATACGATCTGCTCTTTAAAACGGCTCCGCACCGAGCTGGCCCACGTTCGGGAGCGTGGCTATGCAATCGATGACGAGGAGGAGGAGATTGGAGTTCGCTGCATCGGAGTGCCGGTTTTGAACTCGCGGCGTGAGGCGCTAGCCGCAGTCAGTCTAGTTGCCACGACGACACAGCTTCATGCCGAAAATCTTCAGAGCCTCGCCGGCACCTTGATCGGCGTTGCCAAAGACATCTCGGGTCAAGTCGTTCATCAGGGAACGGAGGCGCAGTTCGGCGGTTAACCAAAGCCTCTGCATGGACCGTTCAAGGGCATGAACGCTTTCAGTTTTGGTTATTTCGTATTGCCGGTAGCTCGGCTATTCTAATTCCGGAACGATGGTCCGGAACTGTATCCTTTTAGCTCTATTTGCCGCCGCTGTCGAGCTCAGCGGGGCCTCTGCCGCACAGAAACCGTGGGTGCCGGCGGATGGTATCAAAGCGGCATACGAAGGCGGCAACACCATCGGAGGCACAATTCGCGAGGCGCGCGTGCGAAGCGATGGATATCACCACATCGATACGCCCGCCATTATTCGCAGCCTTCAAAAGCTTCATGCCAACACCTTCTTTTATCTTTTGTGGGGCAGCGCCAGCGATTGGGACGATCTCCGAAACGAGTTTATTGAGGCTGCTCAATCCGCCAAAATCGACGTCTGGCTCTATCTGGCCCCACCCTCTGAGTGCAGAGAAAATTGCTCCTACCCGTACAAGACGGACTACAAAAGGTGGGCGCGTGAGATCGCTCAACTCTCACGCCAGTACCCCAATCTGAAAGGCTGGGCTGTTGACGATTTCTTCAAGCAAGTTAGCCCGGATGCAGTCAAGGAATTCACTTCTTTGGCGAAATCGATTAATCCGAATCTCGCCTTTTATATTTGTACGTACTACTCCTCCGCGCTAAGTGATGCCTACTTGGATGAATACAAGCCGGTGGTGGATGGGATTGTCTTCCCGTTTGCCGATGAGCCGAATCACAACACGCAGGTCGCATCCTCCCTTAACCGGCAAATCGAGGAAGTCCTAGCCAAACTGGAACCTCGCCACCTCGGGATGATTGTGCTTCTTTATTGCGGGCGCAATCTTAACGCGGAACAGGCTCCAAAAGCCGGCTATGTTGATGAAGCCCTTCGACGAGTTCTACCCTATGCAGCGGATGGTCGCATTGACGGTGTGATCTGCTACGGGGCGCCGATCGAAGATCCGCCGAATCTTGGCAGCGAACATTTGGCTGGATGGGGAGATGGACGGCTTAGTTTTGCGGTTGGCCATCGCGTGCACATACAAAAAGATACGTGGGCAGCGGCATATCAGACAGTAAGTGTTGACCCCAACTCTCCGCGCTACGAATTATCTTTTTGGCAATACGATCAATACACGCGTCAAGCCCAGAGCGGCATTCACCTCAAACAGGTCCTTATCGATGATCACGTACTGTGGAGCGAAGATGTTTCGGACTATATCTGGAACATGTGGCTGCAGGGCGGGGTATTGAATCATCCGGTATCGATTCCGAAAGAATGGCTGAACGGCAAGCGGAACGCAAAACTCAGTTTCCGGCTATACGAAGGCGACAATACCGCCGAATGCCCGGTCGACGTCGGATTCGACAACCTTGAGGCAGTGGGGCTGATAATTTCTAATCCCGGCTTTGAAACACAGTCCGACTGGAAATTCGAAAGCACCACACCGGCGATCGTGCCGTCCATCGATATCTATCACGCCGACGAACCCCATCGCATTCTCGAGGCGATCGCGAAGCACTTTCGCTAGATGCTTATTGGATTTGTCAGCGACGAACGTTACGTAGCTATATCCGGCGCGTACGTGGAACTGCGCAGCCGGAGCCTCGATGAACCGGTTGTAATACGTTCTTCACCGCGCGGCGAAATTTATGCCAATGTGCCTTCCGGCGAGTATGAAGTAACTCTGGTACAGAAGGGTTTCGGTTCTAAGATCACGCGGATCACGGCCGAACGCGAGCGCCCGCATCAATTCCGTCTTTTATCCGACCGGCTCCTTGGCTATATGTGGCCGCTGTGGACAGCGGCCGGGGACAATTCCGAAATTCGAGTGCACTCCACCGAGCAGTATCGGCTTTCGCTGTGGCGTTACGGACTGAGGAAAGAATTCGAGCGGCTAATTGGCTGGTTCGATGAGCACGGGCCACGGGCGAACGCGCAGATCACTCCGGATGGCGACTATACCCAGACTGGCACGCGCTGGAATACATGGGAACGCGAATTACCGCTTGATCCGCCCACTCTTCAAGCTCCAGAACGTTCCGGGCTCTATTATCTCCACACAAAAACCGTAACTGGCGCGTTTTATTCGTTCCCTTGGATCGTAGCGCCGCGGAAGCCGCAGGCGCGGACCGCAATACTCGCATCGGCCCTGACCTGGAACGCTTACAACAACTTCGGCGGCCGTAGCAACTATATCAACGCGGACGGCCTTCCTCCAACTCCGATCGTGAACGGTCGCCAAGAGCTGCGACGGTATTTGAAAACGCAGCCTTTTGCTGTCTGGTTGCCGCGTGATGATGAGTACCCGCCGCTCTCGTTCGATCGTCCAGATCCGTCCGGTCATATTCCCGAACATACGCAGCCGTGTGATCCGATTGAAGGGCGTACGGAATGCGTTCACGCACCGGCGGAGTGGCGCCTGCTCGCGTGGATGGAACGCGAAGACTTTCCATACGATCTCTACGCCGATGCGCAACTGCACTTTGACCAAATTCCGTTGGAACAGTATCGCGTGCTCATCCTGGGCGTACATCCCGAGTACTGGACGCGCAAGATGTATTTGCGGGTAAAGAAGTGGGTTTATGAGCAAGGCGGCAAACTGATGTATTTGGGGGGCAACGGCTTGAACTGCGAAGTGGAACTCTCGAATGATTTGCGGATGCGCTGCTTGACCCATCTCTATAGCCGCAGTGGCGAGATGGGCGGCGACATCGACCAGCCGGAGAGCCAATTCGAAAGTCGTATGCATCGCACTCTTGAATCGGAGGCCAATCTGCTCGGTGTGGTCTGTTCAGAAACAGGAATCATGACCGGCGCTCCTTTTCGCGTACTCGATGCCTCACACTGGCTGTTCGCTGGAACTGAATTGCGAAATGGAGATCTCGTCGGTGAGGAGAGCCAGCATGAGCGCATTCCAGGTGGCGCTTCCGGGCATGAAACAGATAAACGCAGCGCCTCTTCTCCTGCCGGCACGCTGTTACTAGCGAAGGGAACAAATCCCGGCGAAGGGGGCGCGGAGATCGTCTACTACACTACTGATTCCGGTGGCGAAGTCTTCTCGGTAGGGTCCATCAGTTATATAGCCAGTCTTATGGTGGACGCCCATATTTCTCGGATCACCGCAAATGTTCTGTCTCGCTTCTTGGGTAAGACTTAGAAGTTAGAGAACGCCATATTTGCGGTAGACGTCCGAAAGCAAAGCCCCTCTCATCAATTCAGTACGGCTGTGATTCTCGCGCCCGACTTTCTCGGTAGCGAGCCGCACCGTATCGGTAACTACCTGTGCGGGAATCACTACAACGCCATCGTAATCAGCGAACACCAAATCTCCCGGCTTCACATGGACATCGCCGCACTCTACCGGGCAGTTGTAATCGCGTACGATGCCGCGTCCTTTAGAATCAACTGGCTTAATGCCGGTCGCAAAAACAGGAAATACCAGAGAAGTGATCTTCTGAACGTCGCGAACCAACCCGGCGATTACGGCGCCGCGGGCGCCGCGAGCTTTTGCAGCAGTCGACAGTAACTCACCCCAGGGAGCATTTCGAACTGAATTCCCTGTCGCGACCACCGCAACTTCTCCTGGCAGAAAGCTATCGAGAGCTTCAATCTCCACTGCGTACGGGTCTTCGGAAATGTCGTAGACATCTTCGCAGCGGATCGTTCGAGCCCATCCTGTAAGCCTGCAGTCCGGATTGAGCGGCCGCATGGCCGGATACATTGCCTGTTCGCGAAATCCCAGCTCGTCCAACGCATCCGCCACTACGGCGGTATACAGGTTCTGCTCAACATGACGAAACAACTCCACGTCGGATTCGCTGGCAGGCTGGCGAACGGGGCGGCAATTGCTTTGGGGTGCGGTATGAATACTCACAGGATCTCCGGGGTTATGCCGACGAATTACGAATTCAGAATCCGACTGTAAGCCGAACAAAGTCAACAAATCGTCAGTGGCATATTACAAAAGCGTTCCATTACTTGAATTCACCATTTGTGTTCAATACGTGGAACGATCCGCCCCTAATGGCTGCAACTCAGATTGACCGCCTGAAAGCTCGGCTCCAGAATGACACACAGATAAGTGGAGGTTGTCGGATGTCCAGGAGAATCGTAATACTGCTTGCTCTTGTGCTTTGCCGGATGGGGGCGCAGGTTGGAACACAAGGATCTATCGTCGGCACTGTAGTAGATCAGAGCGGGGGCGTTATTGTCGGCGCATCGGTAACGGCGTTGCAATTGGAAACTGGTTTCAAACGAACCGGTGTCACCGACGAGGGAGGAAACTTCGAATTAGTGGCTCTGCCTATCGGCCCCTATTCAGTAACCGTAACAGCAAACGGAATGCAAACCTGGGTACTGGACCGCATGGACTTAACCGTCGGGGCACGTATGCGCGTCGCTCCGGCGCTTCAGCCCGGGGCCGTCCAGCAGCGTGTCACGGTTGAAGCAAATGCCGACGTTCTGCAAACCGAGAACAGCTCCATGAGCACCACGATCCAGGTCGCTCCGTTTCTGGATTGGCCACTCGCGGTGCGCAATCCGATTTCGCTGGTGGAATTGGTTCCCGGCTTGCGCTACGACGGCGTTTCCGGCCCTGAACAGGGTGCATACCTGCACGGCAACGGTATGCGTAGCAATGCGGCTAATTTCAAGCTTGATGGCGTCAGTTCCAACGCTGCCATGGATGAAGGAGCGATGACGATGCCGATTGTCGACGATATCGCTGAAATGAATGTTCAAACCTCCAGCTTTGCAGCCGAATATGGCCGCGACCCCATTCAGGTAACGCTTGTGACGAAGTCCGGCACCAACGATTTCCACGGCTCAGGTTGGGAATATTTCAAAAATGATCTGCTAAACGCGCGCAATGCTTTCGCCATCACGCGACCGCGTCTGCGTTACAACCAATTCGGTGGGAATTTTGGCGGTCCAATCAGACATGACAAGACTTTCTTCTTCGGCAGTTTTCAGGCCACCCTGAATCCCGGCCAGACCATATACAACTCCGTCGCGGCTACCCCGACTATGCTGACGGGGGACCTCTCCTCCATCAAAACGGTTATCAAAGACCCTCTGAATGGAAGACAATTCGCGGGTAACGTCATTCCGGCGACCCGGATCAATCCCGCTTCAAACTTCTTTGTGCCTTACCTGCCGCAAGCTAATAATGGAAACTTATTCCAAGCGCTTGGCGCAAATTATGCCAACACTTATGAAGACACTGTGCGGTTGGACCATTACCTAACTTCCGCTCAGCGTATTTATGTCCGCTGGGTCCGGGATAATTACCGGCAAGAGACGCCACAGTACCTCCCGAGTTACATTTACAACAACAATACAGATCAAGACAATATCGGCGTGAACTATAGCTGGACCATCACACCGAACATACTTCTAACCGCGACCGGCGGCTATGTTCGTTCGGATAATAGCTTCTCTTCTCCATTGATTGGCAAAACCAACTACTCCGTGGAAGCCGGCATCCAAGGTATTCCTACCGCCGGCCGCGAAAACAACATAGGGCTCCCGGCCGTAGCTATCACGGGTTTCGCAGGCATCACAGAACCGTTCGGAGTGAACGGCGCATTATGGAGCCGTGTTCAGGATGGCTCGGTAGAGTTGCGGATTCTCAAGGGAACTCATTCTCTTGGGCTTGGCTATGAATTGCAGAACCGGCAGGTATACGGCGCACACGGTTCCACTTACTCTCAAGGTTCGTTCACCTTCAACGGCCAGTACACGGGCAACCCGCTAGCCGATTACTTACTGGGCTACCCATCTTCCAGCACGGTCAATCTGCCACTTGCACAATTCGGTGTTAACGCCGCCCCGTATTCGGGCCTCTACGTTGCCGATTCGTGGCGCGCCAAGCCACGCCTGACCTTTAACATCGGCCTACGTTACGAGTACTGGCATCCCATGTCGTTTGTGGCCGGCAACACGGCAACGTTCTCTCCTCAGTTGGGCAAGGTCGTTGCAGGTGAAAATGATAACGGTCAAGTCGATTTGACTCACCAGCCGATTGCTAGCGCGCTGGGCGCCGCAACGCGCAACCTCTGGGTGCCGGCCTCGCAAGTGCCAGGCGTTCCGAATGATCTATATCCGGCGCGTGGGCATTTGGAACCGCGGGTCGGTTTCGTATGGCAACCTTTTAGATTCACGGATCTCGTGATTCGCTCAGCTTACGGAATTTTCGAGAACTCGCTGGTTGGAAATCGCTCCGCTTCTACGATCGGCGCCATCCCATTCTTCTCGATCCAAACCCAGACTCTCAGCGCGTCACAACTCGTCGATTGGCGCAATCTGTGGGCGGCCAGCCCGAACGCCTTTGTCACTCCGAGTGTCAACTACACGGCCGGACTCGGAATCGATACAGCCAAGACCCAGGAATGGAACTTCTCCATCCAAAAGGCGCTGTGGTGGAAATCCGCGCTGACGGTCAGTTATGTCGGCACCAAAATTAATGGGCAGCCTTACGGCCATGCGTACAATGAAGTTCCTCCTGGACATTACACTAATTTGCAGGCCGCAAAGCCCTATCCGGCATTTGGAACCGTCTACACCCTCGAGAACGGAATAAACACCTGGTATCACGCTCTGCAGGCGCAATGGGAACGTCGCTTCAGCCGCGGTCTGATGTTGATGGCTTCCTACTCCTTTTCCAAAGCAATGCAGAATTATGCCGGCGCGACGGGCGAGACCACTTTGATCACGCCGTTTGCTCCAAACAACTATGAGCGCGGCCCAGCCGTGAACAACAGTCCGCACAACCTGAAGTTAGCCTGGGTCTACCAACTGCCGTTTGGGCAGGGTAGGCGCTGGGCAACACAAATGAACCCCGTGCTCGAAGCCGTCCTCGGCGGATGGGAGTTCAGCGGATACTATGCTTACATTTCCGGTACGCCGCTTACCATCACAGTTCCTGGTGCCACACTCGGCAATGGATGGAACACGCGCGCCAACTTGATAGGCAATCCGCACCTGGACAACCAAAGCGCGAGTCTCTGGTTCAATCCGAGCGCGTTTGCCGCGCCACCGCTCTATCAGTTCGGTAATTCGGGGATCGGCGTGGTTTACGGACCGCCCATCCATCAAGCGAATTTGGGTTTATTGAAATCGTTCTACTTTCAGGAAAAGCGATTTATTCAGATCCGCGCCGAAGCGAACAATGCTTTTAATAACGTGAATCTCGCGAATCCCAATACAAACTTCGGAACGGCGAACTTTGGCGCGATCCTTTCGGCAAATGCCGCGCGAGTCATCCAGCTTGGAGCGAAAATAGTCTTCTAAATCATGAACACCCATCCGGGCGGCCGTCTGTGCCCGCTTTCAGTTGAGTTGAGAATGTGCGGGAGCCAAGCGCGCCGCCCATGCCCTTGAACGAAGGACGCGCGCTCATCACGGGTGCGGGGGCCGGAATTGGCCGGGAAATCGCTCGCGCGTTTGCGCGCCACGGCGCTGAAATTATTGCCGTCGATTGGAATCCAGATGCAAATCGGGAGACGGCGCGCCTGATTCATGCCGAAGGAGGCCGGTGCAGAGCCGTCGAGGCCGATGTCAGTTCCTCCGGCGATATCGCTCGCGCCTTTGCGGAAGCCGGCCCGGTGGATGTCCTCGTGAACAACGCAGCATACTCACAAGGCGATGGACTTCTTCACGAGTTGAGCGAGGAAACCTGGGAATCCGTTCTCGCCATCTGTCTTAAAAGCGTGTTCCTCTGTACCCGCGAGGCGCTGAAATCAATGGTGCCGAGGCGCCGCGGTGCAATTGTCAACATCAGCTCAGTTAATGCTCTTCTCGGCATTCATCTGGCAGCCTACACCGCAGCAAAGGGAGGAATCATTTCATTGACACGAGTCACCGCCGTACAGTACGCCCGCTTCGGCATACGAGCAAATGCTATCTGCCCGGGAACAATCTTGAGCGAAAGCTCCGAAAAGTATTATCGCGAGCACCCGGAAATTTCGGCGGAACTACAGGATTTGTACCCTGGCGGTAAATTTGGCACAGTCGGCGACGTTGCAGCGTGTGCGCTTTTTCTGGCGTCCGAAGAGGCAAACTTTATCAACGGCGCGACTATACCGGTCGATGGTGCGCTCACGGCTGTACACCGGATTCCATCAATTGTCCCTCTCAAGAAAGAGCAATGAAGGGTGACTGGCGCGATTCAGTTTTGGAGCAGGTGACGATTTGAAGATTGTGTCCGTGAAAAGCACCCCGGTTTCCCAAGTAGTCCGGGAGCAGTTCGCGATCGTGAGTGCGGCGGGATCACAGCCGGAGTCTCACTTCGTCGCCGTTGAGCTCGCAGCCGAAGATGGGACAACCGGTTTCGGCGAAGCCAGTGTGGTGCCCGTCTGGAGCGGCGAAAGTCAAGTTGGAGCGGCGCATGCAATCGACCGGATCCTCGCCCCCATTCTGATCGGAAAAGACGCGCTACATACTTCTCTGCTCACGGATGAAATGGATCGTGTGCTCGCAGGCAACCCATTCACGAAAGCGGGGGTCGAGATGGCGTTGCTTGACCTGGCGGGGCGCATTCTGAACGCGCCCGTGCACATCCTGCTTGGTGGGTCACGTCGTGAGCGGGAAATACCGCTCAAATTTTCAATTGGCGCTATGACGCCGCGTCGCGCCGCGGCGGTCGCAATTGAGGCGGCCGGAATGGGCCTCAAAGCAGTAAAGGTCAAAGTTGGTCTGGAATTGAAGAACGATGTGGCTCGCGTGCAAGCCGTTCGTTCCGCATTAGGGGAAGACTTTCCGATCGGTGTGGATGCCAATGGCGGTTGGAGCGAAAGCGAAGCTCTCAATGCTATTCCTCATTTGGAGAAGCTTGGCGTGATGACGCTGGAGCAGCCGGTTGCCCGGGGCGATTTTCGCGCCAGCGCCCGTCTCAGGAATCGCACTTCGATTCCCATAATGCTGGATGAAGGCGTATTCACAACACGGGATGCCATAGAAGCCATTCGCCATGAAGCCTGCGACCTGCTGAGCATTTATCCCGGCAAGAACGGTGGTATCCGGCGGTCTATGGCGATCGCACAGCTTGCCGCCACAGCCGGCATCGAATGCATTATTGGCAGTAATCTCGAAATGGATCTCGGCACCGCGGCGATGTTGCATCTTGCCGTCGCTGTGCCGGAACTCTCGACCAGAGTTCATCACGATATCATTGGTCCCCTCTATTACCAGCGCCACTTTAGTTGTCCGGCAATTTCGTATTGCGACGGTTGTGCGGTGTTACCGGACGGCCCGGGCTTAGGTGTTCGTTTGGCGCTCGCCGGCTAAGGCATGGGCGGACTCGACTGGCTCATCCTGGCAATCTACTGCGGTGCAGTTCTTGCAGTCGCGCTTTACTTCCGCTCGCGTGCGAGTAAGGGAGTGGAAGAGTTTTTTCTCGCCGATCGCGCGCTGCCCTGGTGGGTAATCGGATTCGCCGATGTAGCCGGATACACCGGCGGCGGTCAGGGATTCATTATGATGTTCTTCCTTACCGGCTTTGCCGGCCTCTGGCTGATGGCGTGGGTAAGTTGGGTCATCTGGATGCCGTTAGTCGCGCTGCTTTGGGCCCCGATGTGGCGCAGGTTAAACGTGGTGACTACCGGTGAGTTCATCGAGCGACGCTACGCTGGTCGCCGCGCGCGCGTGTACCGCAACATATATGCCGTGTACGCCTGCTTTGCCTGGGGCGTTGTTTCGCTGTCATACATCGCCGCGTGGATGGCGGTGACAATGGCGCCGCTGCTCGGGTGGTCTCCCGGCACGCTGTTACTTGCCTTCGGCGCGCTGACAATTCTATACGCCCTGGTCTCCGGGCTCTTTGCCGTTGCTTACAATGACGTGCTGCAATTTGCGGTGTTGTTGGGTGGTAACACTGTTTTCGGTTGCTTATTGCTGATGAAAGCTGGAGGCTTGAATCAGGTCTGGCACAAGATCGTCCTCACGCGCGGCGCGGACTTCCTGCAAGCATTCCCATCGGGCGCAGGTTTATCGGGCATTTCACTGGTTGCTCTGTGCGTGCAAGGTCTATTTTTTGCGGGCTCGCCCTTTGCTGGCGAAGGTTGGACAGCGCAGCGCTATATGGCGGCGAAGAACGAGAAACACGCCATCATGGGGCAGATCTTGAACGGATTTTTGGCGCTCGTTATCCGTCTAATCCCGTTCCTATTGATCGGCCTCGCCGCTGCCGCCATGTTTCCCGTTAGCTCAGTGCCGCTGCCCGCGGCTGTGTGGAGTGTCATGGTCCGGCAGTATGCTCCTGCCGGATTGTTTGGATTGTTGTTAGTGAGCAGCCTTGCTGGGTACATGGCCGCCATTGCCTCCATCGGCAACTGGGCCGCGAGCTATCTCATGAATGACCTTTATCGCCTCAGCATCCGACCGAAGGCTTCCAACAGGGAATTCGTAATGGTCAGCCGGCTGTTATCGGGCCTCGTTCTTGCGGTCGCTTTTCTACTGGGCGCGAGAATCGATCCGGCGGGCCTGGATAAATGGGTTCTTTTCATCAACTCCGCTCTGGTGGTTTTCCCGCTGCCGCTCGCCTGGTTGAAATGGTTCTGGTGGCGTACCAATGCGGTCGGCGACATGGCGGGCGTGCTCGGCGCGTTGCCCGCGGGGTACATCGTATGGTTTGGTTCCGACGCTATTCTGCCTGCACGATTCCGTGAATGGGCTCAACATTCACTGGGCATCCAGCTCTCCAGTCTGGTTCCGGCATTCAGCGATTTCCATCGGTTCCCTTTCTGGATGGGATTCGGCATCCTCTTCGCAACGGGTTGGGCCACAATCCTCGCGGCGACGCTGCTCACCTCTCCGGAACCATTTGCGGTCTTGAAAAATTTCTTTGAGACGGTCAAACCAATCGGATTATGGGGTCCGGTCAGCCGGACGCTTCCGGAAGAAGATCGCAAGGCTCTCCGAACGAGCAATAAACGTAACGTTTTTGGTGCCGGCCTGGGGATAGCCTTCTATTTCTTGTTGGTGCTCTCGTCGTTCAGTTTCATCGGTGGGCATCTCGCCAGAGCTTCATTGGAGGCAATGATCACTATTGTCGTGGGCGTGCTCTTCTGGCGTATCGCGTTGCGCACAGAAATTACTGTCGCTTCACCCGAGGAGGTCAAACAATTTCCATGATCGTAGATGTCCACAGCCACTATTTCCGTTATCCTGAACACTTCTCCGAGAGCTTTAAGGAACAATCGCGCCGGTCACGGAACGGGCTCGAAGTCGATCTCACCGTACGTTGGCAGCAATACCACGCCTCTGCCACCTCGTGCAGCAAAACCATCGTCTTCGGAGGCAAAGCGAAGTTGGCGGGTTTATGGGTGCCGGATACCGAAGTCGCCGCGTATGTCGCGCAGCACCCGGACAACCTAATTGGCTTCCTTAGTCTCGACCCGGCGCAACCTGGGTGGCGCGAGGAACTGGAGCACGGTCATCAGCATCTGAAACTTCGCGGAATCAAGTTAATGCCCATGTACGGCGGATACATGCCAAACGCGCGCGAATTTGATGACCTTTGGGCTTATGCGACAAAGCACGGGCTCCCCGTTCTGGCCCACACGGGGACTACATTTATCGACAAAGCTCCGCTCGAGTGCACTCTGCCGCGCCTGTTTGACGATGTGGCTATCCGTTTTCCCGACGTCAAAATCATTCTGGCCCACCTTGGTCATCCTTATGAAGGCGAGTGCATTGCGACCATTCGCAAACACAAGAATGTTTACGCGGATTGCTCCGCCTTACACTACCGTCCGTTTCAGCTCTATCATTCGCTTATGCTGCTTCAGGAGTATGGTGTCTGGAGCAAACTACTGTTCGGTAGCGATTATCCGTTTACTACGGTAGACGAGAGCCTCGCGGGCATGCGAAAGCTTAACCGAATGTTCGAAGGAAGCTCCCAATCGCGCCTCGACATGGAACAAATGGAACGAATGTTCGAGCGTGACTCACTGTTGTTGCTTGGATTGACATAACAGGGAGTCTGGTGTGTTCGTTGATCGGTTCGGAGCCCACTGATCGAGCAGAGTTTGGTGCGGATGAGACGACTTGAACCTCCACAAGATTGCTCTTACTAGAACCTGAAGCTAAACAGCATACACGATTGGACGTGTTTGCAACAGGTTAGCGGAGCATTTCTGTCCGGATGAAATCGCCTCAGGGCAGGCGATTGGCACAAGAACGTCACACGCGCGCTTACGTTTCGGCCATGGAAATGGCCGCATGCAACATCACACATTCGGGTCTGGGCTAAAGTCGGCCGGAACGATTCTTCGCGAGATCCGCCCCGACCTGGTTGTCTCAAAACAGCGTCTTCGACGATCAGAAGCAATTGCCTGCGTTCGTCTGAAGCGACAGGAAGCGAACCAGAATCTCGGGTTCGCTTCGCGTCCATTCGTTCTCTGCGGGCTCCCGGTTGGCCGTCAGCGGGCCAGCTTTTGCATGAGCGAGTTGTGCTTGTCAAGTTCTGCAAATTCGAGTGGGACAGACTGGACCTTTGA
>DASREJ010000057.1:0-9623 GCA_035652115.1 Bryobacteraceae bacterium | reverse complement strand
CGTCACGCTTGCACCTCGCTAGTCCAAAGCAACGAATTACAACTTATCGGATTTTCCGCGATGCCGATGGGGATCGGCTACGGGACGCGGAAAATCAAAGCCGCCGCGGTGTTCGGGGGAGCACCGCGGCGGCACCATTTTTCAGATAAACCAAATTCAAGAAAACATTCGCCCGCAGCAACTATGATCCTTCGCACTTGCTCTGCTTTTTCGGTGCGGAGTCAATACTCGCGCGCTTTGGCGATCTTATGTATTACTTTAACTTTTCACCTCCTGCTTTCTGTCCAGGTCTTTGGAGCATCTTCGCTTGCCGTTAAAAAGGTAACCATCAATGGCCGGGTCAATCCGCTCGGCATTTCGGCCTTGGATATTTCTTTCGGGTGGAGCGCTACTTCCGATGCTCGTGGCACACAGCAGCAGGCCTATCAAGTGCGTGTCGGCACAAACGCCGGTCTTCAGGATGTCTGGGACTCAGGACTGATTCAATCCGCGCGACAGGTTGCCGTCTCGCTGCCCTCGAGCGTTCAGCTTCAGCCCGCTACGCGCTACTATTGGCAGGTTAGAATTTGGGATACGACAGGATACACAAGTGACTGGAGCAGCCCTGCCTGGTTCGAGACAGGCTTGCTTACAGTGTCCGATTGGACAGGGGCGGATTGGATCACCCGACCCAGTAGCAGTGGCACCGCTTCTCTTCCACTGCTGCGGGGCCAGTTCGTGGCTCGAGCCGCAGTCGCCTCCGCCCGCGTCTATGCGTCGGCTCAGGGTCTCTACGAGGTATCCATCAATGGCCAAAAAGCGGGCGACCAATTCCTCGCGCCAGGTTGGACGAACTACAACGCACGGATTCAGTCTCAAACCTACGATATCACGAATCTGGTGCAAACCGGAACCAACGTCATCGGAGCGGCGTTGGCCGATGGATGGTTTCGCGGCAAGGTAGGTCTCGACTGGACAAACCAGTATGGAACCCAGCTCGCATTTATCGCAAAAATCAAAGTCACCTATGCGGATGGTTCTACGGATTGGTTTGCGACTAACTCGAGCTGGAAGGCCGGAAGCGGCCCCTATGTCGCTGCCGACCTTCAGGACGGTGAAACCTATAATGCAAATCTGGAGCACTCTGGCTGGAACACCACGGCCTTTGATGCTTCAGGCTGGCTCGCCGTAACAACCGTTACGAATGTTTCGTCACGGCTTGTGCCGCAACCTGACGAACCCGTGCGGCAGGTAACTGTGTTGACCGCGAAAAGCCGCACCCAAATCTTACCCGGAACTTTCATCTACGATCTTGGCCAGAACATGGTCGGCGTCATAAAGGTCCGGCTTAGCGGGACCGCCGGCCAAACCATCACCATTCGACACGGCGAGGAGATTTACCGGACCGGCAGCCAGACAGGCCAGCTATACACTGCGAACCTTCGCGGTGCGAAGGCTACCGACACTTATACTTTCGCTACGAGCGGCACTGTTACTTATCAGCCGAAATTTACACAGCACGGGTTTCGTTATGTCGAAATTACCGGAACGCCAACTCCGCCGGTCGCCGCAGACGTGCAGGGAATCGTGATTTCATCCGATCTTACCGAGATCGGCGATCTCCAAACTTCCAATTCGATGCTCAACCAGCTGGTGAGTAATACCCGGTGGGGACAGCGTAGTAACTTTCTCTCCATCCCGACCGATACTCCAGCGCGCGACGAGCGGCTTGGCTGGACGGGCGATATCAGCGTCTTTGCGCCCGCGGCGGCACGCTACAAGGACACGCGCGCCTTTTTGATGAAATGGATGGCCGACGTGCGCGATACGCAGAAGGCTAACGGAAATATTCCGGCGGTTGTGCCCCAGCCGGGAACTCAGTTCGATGACACGGGTGTAGGTTGGGCGGACTGCTTTATTACAGTTCCATACTCGGTTTGGAAAGCTACCGGCGACGAGCAAATCATCCGCCAAAACTGGACCGCAATGAAAGCATTCTACAGCTTTGTCTACAACAGCGCCACCGCCGATGGCGATTTGCTCGAACAAGGCCGCAGCAGTTGGTTCTCCGGCGACTGGCTGAGTCTTGAAGCTAACTGGAATCGGCTCGAAGAGCACAAGGTAATCGCTACTGCTTATTTTGCCGAGGACACGCGGATGATGTCCGAGATGGCTGCGGCGATGGGTGAGTCCGATCAGTCTGCGCAATGGGCGGCATTGGTGCCTCAGATTCATAGTGCTTTTGTGTCGGCTTACCGCAGCGTGGATGGTTCCATTTACCAAGGCACTCAGTGCGCCTACGACTTGGCGCTCGGTATGAACATGATCGCCGACGCGGCGCAACGCGATCAGACCGCAGCACGATTTGTAGAAAAGGTCGCCGCCGATAACTATCATCTCCAGACTGGTTTCCTCGGCACGCCTTGGCTGTTGCCATCGCTAACCGGCATTGGCCGTAACGACCTCGCATTTCGTCTCCTGCTCAATCAGGACTATCCATCGTGGGGTTTCCCGATTTCGATGGGAGCGACTACAAATTGGGAACGATGGAACTCGATCCAGCCCGACGGAACATTCGGCGACGCCAGCATGAACTCATTTAATCACTATGCTTATGGCGCGGTTGCCGATTGGATGTTTGGGAACATCGGCGGCATTCAAGCTTTGCAGCCAGGCTATAAACAATCGCTCATTGCTCCGCTCATTGGTTACGGAGGTTTGACTTCCGCAACCTGCTCGCAGGAAACTGTGTTTGGACGCCTCGCCACGAGTTGGAGCATTTCAGGGCAAAACATCGCTTTGCAGGTTGAAGTGCCGGTCAACACTACTGCGGTTGTCTATGTGCCGGCGAACGCCGGGACTACCGTTTATGAAAGTGGCGCGCCCGCCCAGACTGCGAACGGTGTGCAGCTTTTGCAAAGGGAGAACAGCCGCGCGCAGTTCCTCGTGGGCTCTGGAACATACGTATTTACAAGCGCCGCGCCGCTCCTTGCTCCGCCAAGCCTTGGCGTGACTGCCGGCAGAACGAGCGCCACGCTTACCTGGACTACTATTCAGGACGCTACAGGTTATAACGTCAAGCGCTCGCAGACATCCGGCGGCCCTTACACGACGATTGTGTCTGGTGTAACCGGAACGAGCTACACCGACACTAATCTCACAAGCGGCACAGATTACTACTATGTCGTATCCGCCGTGGACGCGACGCGGGAAAGCGATAATTCAAAAGAAGTCGTCGCCCAGCCGCGCTTCGTGCTGAATGACGGATTCGAGACGCCGGTTACGAGCACCTTCATCTATAACCCATCCGGCAACGCGTGGACTTTTAGCGGATCATCGGGAAATGGCTCTGGCGTGTCACGCGATGGAAGCGGTTTCACGGCGAGCAATCCTAGTGCTCCCGAAGGTGTGCAGGTAGCCTTTCTCCAAAAGACAGGCAGCATTAGTCAGGCTATAACCGGACTGACGCCCGGGACAGTTTATGCCGTGCTCTTTTCAGCAGCGAACCGTGCGACTTCGAGCTATAACGGCGGACAGTCATGGGACGTTCGCATTGATGGAAATGCCATTGCCAGCTATGCGCCTGGCGCCGCCGGGACTACCTATTCCACTTTTTCCACCGCCTTTAGAGCAACTGCGGCCAGTCACACGCTCTCATTTGCCGGGACTAACTTGAATTCCGGAGACACGACGGTTTTCATCGATAACGTGCGGATGATCGCAGCACCGGCCAACATGCCATTCGGAGTAACAGCGACACCCGACAATGCAAAGGTTTCCCTGACGTGGCAAGCCGCATCCAGCGCGAGCAGTTACAAAGTGAAGCGGTCGCTCACCAGTGGCGGGCCTTACGCTACTGTTGCCGCGGGAGTCACAGGCACAACATACATCGATAATGCAGTGAGTAACGGTGTTACCTATTACTACGTCATATCAGGCGTGGATGCCACAGGTGAGAGCGACTCATACGAAGCGAGCGCCGCCCCGAATGCAATTAGCATCAACATTCCGAATTTTGGATTCGAAGCCCCGGCTACCTCTAGTTTCATCTATAATCCCGCCGGAAGCTCGTGGACATTTAGCGGAGCAGCAGGAAACGGTTCGGGTGTTACCAGCAATGGAAGCATTTTTACATCGAGCAATGCCAATGCACCGCAGGGCGTGCAGGTGGCATTCTTGCAGAAGACAGGCACCATCTCTCAGACATTGAACGGTTTTGCGCCCGGCGCCGTTTATACCATTACCTTCTCGGCAGCGAACCGCGCTACGTCGGGTTTCAATGGCGCGCAATCCTGGAGCGTTAAGGTCGGTGGAACTACGATAGGCACCTTCGCCAACGAGCCGACAACCTACACCGATTACACAGCGAGCTTTACCGCTTCAGCCACTACGCAAATCGTGAGTTTCGCAGGCACTGCCTCATCTGATAGGACTGTGTTTCTCGATTTTGTTCGAATTACTGGAGCGGTGCCCCCTACGCCTACAGGTCTCGCTGCAGTTGTATCTCCCTCTTCCAGTCAGATTGCCCTTTCATGGAATGCAATAGGCGGTGCTATGGGCTACATCGTAAAACGCGCAGATATAAACTCCGGTCCTTTCGCGCAGATCGCAGTCGTTACATCGACCAACTACGTCGACACGACGACGCTGCCGGGAAGAAGCTACTATTACGAACTTGACAGTCTTAACTCTGTTGGTAATAGCGCCGACTCTTTGATTGTTGGTGCGACAACTTACAGTTCAGCTGAGAATTGGAGGTATTCGCACTTCGGAGTGACAACCAACACAGGTGCTGCTGCCGATTCCGCTGATCCTGATGGTGATGGAATGACTAATGTCCAGGAGCGAATCGCGGGCACCGACCCGAACGACAGTGCAAGTCTTTTTAGAACTGGTCCGATAGTAATTAACGGCCATGATGTGTTGGTTAGTTTTCTCACGATTACCGGCTGGCACTATCGCCTCGAGACTTCCGACGACCTGCGAGTATGGACTACGGTGCAGGACGGAATCGACGGCACAGGAGGTGTGGTGCAAGCCATTCATTTCGGAGGAGCTATCCTTTCAAGGCGTTTTTACAGGGTTATTGTTACTGCGCCTTAAAAGGGCTTAATGTAACTATGCCTCAGCGTGGCACAGACGCGAATTTGGTTGGTTGGCTTGAGCTATCTTCAACGTGTGACAACAGTAATGGACGAAAACGCAGCGACTCCATTTTGAGGATAATGTTCTTGGATATGACAAACTTTCCATTGCGGCGTCTAAAAAGCTTGTCAAACCAGATATTGGGAAAAGCGTTTGGATAGATATTACTCAATTTGGTTAACCAAGAGCTTGTTTTATCCATTCCAATATCGGAAAGGATGAGCATTTGGTTCTTGCCGTCGTGGGTTCGAATCCCGCCGGCCCGATTTTAATAGGTAAATTTCGCGGGAGCGAGCAAACCGTAAGGCAGGATTTCGTAATCCGCGCCATCGGCGGGAGCGTCGGGATAAGTCTCCCAAGCATTTGGTCCGGTCCAGCGCTGACCGCGCGGCTGCTTGCAAAAATGCGGGCCAAGCAGATTTTTCGGCGTGCCGATCACTTCGAGAGTTAACTCGTGAGTGCCTGCCGCTAACTCTTTTTCAATCTGCAATCGATAAGGCGGAAAAGCGATGTCGCCGGCTGGTTCTTCGTTAAGTGTAACTGCAATCACTGAACCAGCCCATTCCGGCGTCTCGATTGCAAACTGCGTTGTAGTTTCATCGAGAGTAATACGCGCCGTGTAGAGTATGCTGCCTGGGTATTGAGCCAGTCCTTGTTTGGTCCAGTCGCCGATCTTTAGCGGAACAGGTGAAGTAATGCGAAATCCCGGTGAAGCTGGCTCGATTGCAAAATCACCTAGTAAATAAATGCGATCAATCTCGCAAAGGACATGAAAAGGACTGGCTGTCAGCGAGACAGTATTTCGTCCGGCGTGTAGAAACTCCCCGATTTTAACGGCACGGATTGTTTCATCGAACCATCGATGCGCATTTTCAAAGGATATAAGCCGGCCATTTACTTCCACACGGTAAAGTTCAGGTCTTTCAATGGCTAACTCTACTCCGCCAACCGGCAGTTGAGCTATCTCAAAATGATAGTCGACTCTAAATCCTGAGTTTGCACTGAATTGAAAGTCAAAGTAGTTGCGCCGAAACTGCACCGCACGATCCCATATATCGCGATCAAAACCGTGCGCCTGCCAGCAGAGTCTATTTGCGTGCGTTACATACAGACCCCGACGCATCGAATCAGAGAGCGTGAGATCGCAAAAGTCCAAACCAAGCACATTCGGCGAAGTCCTCTCAATACGTTCAAAACTGGAAATTGCTATAGCTCTATCTCCGCGAAGCTTCGCTCGCTTCTTTGCAGGATACGATGTTTTGCTTACCAATAATACCGTGTGCCCGGCAGTAGGTAACTTCAATGGAATTACGATTTCTGTCCCGTTGCGCCGAAAGTCCGGTCTTAGTGTCGCGCCTGTTATCGTCTCCAACTCATAGACATCGTCTCCAGAAATGGATAACTCGAACAACACGGACGAAGAGCTGTGGTTTACGACGAAGTGCAATACTTCGTCTTCGTCCAAAATGCGCATGTGATGTCCAACCGTGGAAGGAAGGTGTCCCCCTTTGTGAGCGGTGATAAGCGGCGGCACCAGCTCATCCAGTTTTTGTTGCAACTCTTCGAAAGAAGCGACACACTGCCATTGGTCGCGGAACTTACCGGCTAATACCCGCGCTCGCTCGTCACGTATGCCATTTACAAACTCAGGCGGTTCACGAAGCAATAGTAGGATACCGCCAGTCGTAAGATAATTCTCGACTAGATTTAAAGTGCTATCACACCAGTTTTCCATGCCGTTAGGAATGATCAGGACTGAATAGCTGCAATTACCAATGCTTAGTCTACCGTTATTAGCTTTGCCAGAGTCTTCCATTAACAACTCGTCGCCCAGATCGAAATCCACTTGATGCCCGGCGAGCCATTGCACAAGTTGTGCCTCGCTATCACGTAAAGCTTCAAGCTTGTTGTCGCCGCTAAATACAGTCGCGGGCACTGAGACTTTGCATTCTGAAGACTCGCGGGCAGGATTGGCGTGAATCCATCCGGATGTAGTCGAGTGAAGCACCAGCACGCGATTGCGCTGCGCACCTTGCGACAAAAGGAACGAAAGCCTTGCTACGTGATCGGCATGTAAACGATAGCTCTTCCACCATGCACTATGATCGCTGAAGGTTTGTGGATGATCATATTTCCTGGCGCCGGAAATCGTCTCATAGCTCAGATGCTGGCTAATGAAGTTAACGCCATGCACCATTAGCCAGTCCGATGCGCGCTTGAATTCTTCAAAGGTGGCTTCGTAGCCGCCAACTCCATGGCTTTCACAAAGCCGGCGAGTTAAACCCAGTTGATTCGCTGCACTATTGAGTTCGCGAAACGACATGACGTAATGCCCGCTGGCGACTGCGCTTTCAAAATCAATTTGCGGAGCGAGCATATCCACACCCGGCATTTGCATCCAGCGATAGGCGTCCATGCACGACGGACTAAGATATGGGTAAGGCCATTCCTGTTCCATGAAGTGACCGGAAAGCCGCAGGCCTGCTTGAGCGCACCATTCGTGGAGCGGCTTGAGAAAATGATGCGTCCACAATCGCTGAAGAGTTTTGTAGTAGTCGAAGCGAGTAGCTGTCGCGTTTTCCTGATCTACAAACAGATCGGCGAGCTTGTCCAATAGGTCATACCCATGCTCGTTGCGAAACTTAGCTAGAAAGGGCCATGACAATGGCAGGCCAATGCTGCGCGAATATGCACTCGATGTAGCAACTAAAGGTTCGTCACAAAAAATCGAGGTGATCGCTTTTTCAAAATCATTTCGGAATCGACTCGCGTAAGCCTCGTAAGTAGTCGCGATAAACTCACGCGCCACTTCGGGGCGTGTTGTATCCACCATCGGAAACCATGCTGTCCATGGGCTGCCGGACGCGCGGCGCAGAGCTAAAGTTAGAACGGGATTGGAAGCTAAAGCTTCATGAAGTCTGGCTGGGCTTAACTCTATGAGCCTTTCACCTTCGATTTGATAGGCTTTGAGTAGCTGGCCTTCAAAGCGAGCTGGTGCTTCTTTATGAAAAACCGCTTCGACGAATTGCGATGCGGCGTGTGGCAGCCTGGCAGAGACATGACCTCCTGCAAAGCCGGCTGGATAGCTATTCTCGTCATAGATATTGCACTCCAGACCTAGTCTTTTGCACTCGCTTAACGCAAAGCTCCATAGCTCAAACCACCGCTCGGATAGATACTCGGTGATAAGCCCGGGACGCGGGTGAACAAAGACGCCGCCCATGCCTTGCTCCGCAAATTGCTCGAGCATTTCTGTGATTCGCGCCTCGGTCATTTCGCCATTCCACACCCACAACGGCATCGGGCGATACGCTGCTGGCGGATTTCGGAATGCAGCCAAATCCATCTGTTATTGCTCCAGCATATCGGGACGAACGCGCTTCGTTTTCTCGATCGCTTTTTGCTCGCGCCACTTCGCGATTTCGCCGTGATTGCCCGAAAGCAAAATATCCGGCACGCGCCATCCGCGAAACTCTACGGGACGCGTGTATTGCGGAAATTCGAGCAGACCTTTCGCAAAGGAATCATCGGCTGCGGAGCATTCGTCGCCGAGCACGCATGGAATAAGCCGCACGACGGCATCGACGAAAACGAGCGCGGCGATTGCGCCATTCGTCAGCACGTAATCGCCAATGGAAATTTCATCGTCCGCGAGATGATCGATGACGCGCTGGTCGATGCCTTCGTAGTGTCCACAAAGGATGATGAGATGCTCCGCAGTTGAGAATTGCGCCGCGATTTTTTGCTCGAAACGGCGGCCACCGGGCGACATCAACACGACTTTTGTCGCCGGCCCGCGCAGTTCCTCCACCGCTGCAAAAATCGGTTCACATTTCATCACCATGCCCTGGCCGCCGCCATAAGGCGCATCGTCGGTCGTGAGATGTTTGCCTTGTGCCCAGTCGCGCAAATTATGAACGCGGATCGTCGCGAGGCCTTTTTCCTGCGCACGTTTCATCATGCTTTCGCCGAGCGCGCCTTCGCAGATTTTCGGAAACAACGTGAGGATATCGATGCGCACGATGAGATTAAGAATTATGAATGAAAAATGATGAATTAAATTCGTGCTACACGAGCGCACGATTCTCCATTCTACATTCTTCCTGTGGCTAAAAAATCACCGACGAAAAAATCGAAAGCAAACTGGAAGCTGAGGTTTGCGCTGCTGGCGCTTTTCGCGGCGTTTGTTGTTTGTTTAATCTATGGAATTTGGGCTTCGACGTTCGATTTGAAGCAGGTGGAGAACATTCCGGAGCGCTCGACGGTGTTCGACATGGACGGCAAATATTACAGCCGGCTCGCGGGCGAAAATCGCGTAGTAGTGCCGCTCAACCAGGTGTCACAGGATTTCCAAAAAGCGCTCATCGCGCGTGAAGATTCGCGTTTTTACAGCCATCACGGCATCGACCCGATCGGCATTTTGCGCGCGCTCGTCAGCAACATCACGCATGGTCACATCCGGCAGGGCGGCAGCACGCTGACGCAGCAGCTTGCGCTCA
>DASREJ010000056.1:0-3394 GCA_035652115.1 Bryobacteraceae bacterium | reverse complement strand
CCATTGCGAGGAAGTGCCCGTTGATCCAATTCCAGTTGTGATAGCTGTGGGAATTGTCGACGCGCACGCTGACCCGCATTTGGGGCTGGCCCCAGAATCCCGGCCAATCAGGCCGCGCTAATCTCATATCCGGGCGGAAGTCGGCGAGCTTCAACTTGCCATTGGTGCAATAGAGAATGACTTTGGCTTGGTCGTCGCTATTAGGAGCGTCGTTGGCCGGCAATTCAAAGCGGACCTTCTTGGCCGCGGTCATGCGGTCTTCGCCTGAGTATTCTGTCCAATTGCCACCGGCGTTAACGCTGTTCGCGTTGCCCTCATAGTTTCCCTGCGCCTCCGGCGGCGGACCGTTCCTCCGGTATTGAGCAAACACAGATATGCTAGACAGCAACAGCGCGAAAGTTCCTATGCCCCAAATAGCCTTGCGACTCATATTTTCTGCTCCGAATGTTTCTGATCTTGTCGGCTTGGGCCGCATAGATCAAGTATCAGATTTAATACACTTCGGCAGATACGTCACTGCACAAACGTACTAACCCCATCGAAGCTAAAAAGTTGCACCCCTCCCGCAGCACTACTTATATAGAAGGTAAACGGGCTTACCAGATTCGGACGCGGTCCTCGGGAGCCAGGTAGAGGGTTTCGCCGGGCTGAACTTCAAAATCCTTATACCAGGCGTCGATATTGCGCACCGTGTCGGTGCGGTATTCCGAAGGCGAATGCGGATCGGTCATCACCTGCCGGCGCAATGCAGCTTCCCGGATCTTGCTCTTGTGTGCCTGTCCAAACGCTATAAAGAACTGCTGGCTGCCGGAAAATCCGTCCTGCAATGGCGCGCTTTTTCCGTTGAGTGCTTCCAGGTAGGCATCGTAAGAAGCAGCGATGCCGCCGAGATCAGCGATGTTTTCGGCCAGAGTTTGCTTGCCGTGAAGGGCAAGATCCGGAAACGGATGATACTGGTCATACTGTGCCGCCAGCTTGGCTGTGGCCGCCTGAAAGTGTTTCAGGTCGGACGGTGTCCACCAATCGCGCAGCTGTCCCTTCGCGTCAAAGGTGCTTCCTTCGGAATCGAAAGTATGGCTGACTTCGTGCCCTATGATCGAACCGATGGCTCCATAGTTCACTGCATCAGGTGCGTCTTTGTCGAAGAATGGAGGTTGCAAAATTGCGGCCGGAAAGTTGAGCGCGTTTTGCAACGGCAGATTGACCGCGTTCACCGTTTGCGGGGTCATCGACCACTCGTGGCGATCCACGTCTTTGCCGATCCGCGAGATCTGCTGATGATAGTGAAATGTCTCTTGGCGCCACTGATTGCCAAAAATATCGTCCGGCTTGATCTCCAGGCCGGAATAGTCGTGCCAGGTTTCCGGGTAACCGATCCCGACATAAAGGTTGTTAAGTTTGGCCTGTGCCTCGGCTTTCGTGGCTGGTGCCATCCAGCTCAGCGCGTCGATGCGCTTATGAAATGCGGCTACGATGTTGGCAACCATCTTTTGCGCTCGCTGTTTTGCTTCCGGAGGAAAATAACGCTGTGCATAAATCTTGCCAACCTCATCTCCGAGGTCGGCATTGACCACAGCGACGCCTCGTTGCCATCGCGGACGCTGTTCCGGAGTGCCTAAAAGAATCTTGCCAAAGAAATTAAAGTGTTCGTCCGCCATCGGCTTCGGCAGCACGGCAGCGAAATTCTCGATCAGATGGTAAGAAAGCAGGTCCTTCCAGCTATCGAGCGGTGTTGAATCTACCAGCGCTGCCTCTCCGGTAAACGCACTCGGCTGCCACACAATGAAGTTCGCCTGCTGTCCCAGGCCCGCGGCCGCAAAGTATTCATCCCAATCGAGTCCCGGCGCCTTGGCAGAGAAATCAGAGCGCTTCCAGGGATTGTTGACCTTGTGAATGTCCTGGTCGTCATCCAGGTTCCAATGCTTCTCGGCGATCGCATGTTCGAGATCAAACACGCGTTTCGCGCGTCCGTCTGGATCGTTGAACCCGGCGAGCTTGAACATTGCCGACACGTGCGCCTGATATTGAGTGCGCAGGCTGCGCATATGTTCGCTGTCGCTCAGATAGTATTCGCGGTCCGGCAATTGCAATCCGCCTTGCAGCAGGTAGACGGTGTAATGTGCGGAGTCATTAAAATCGGGCGCGATCCACAACCCGAAAATGTTCGCGGTGTGAAAATTCGTATTATTCAAGGGGTCAACATCGGCGCGAAGTCCTTCGCCCAAAACCCGCGCTAATTCTTTTTTGTCCCGAATCGCTGCGATCGCCGCAAGGTGGGGCTTGAGCGGAGCCAGGCCCCTAGACTCGATGGCGGATTCATCCATGAAAGAGTTGTAAAGATCGGCAATTTTACGGGGCCCGGAGTTGGCGGCCGCTTTCGACTTCGCAACCTCTTCGATCAGGGCAGCAGTATTTTTATTGCTGATATCGGCCAGAGTTGTAAAGACGCCCACAGCGGCGCGGTCCCCGGGAATTTCCGTGCGTTTCAACCATGCGCCATTGCAATAGTCATAGAAGTTGTTTCCCGGCTTGACCGAGGGCTCCATATTTGCGACAACGATGCCGTGGTTGTCTGGGTTCGGAGCATTCTGTGCGCTCGCAGCAAAAACCAGAACTAAAGCAGCTCCTATATTGAGAGGAATTCGGAAAAAAGAAGATTGCTTCATAGCAGGAACTCCGGAATGAAATCACAGAACTAGCTTAGATGCCTGAACATAGAGCACAACTCTCAAACCATTGGTACGAGAATCTAAAACCACCACTCAATGGGAAGTTGGAGCGTCGTGACGGGGCCGGCTCTGGCTGCCGCTCTCCAGAGGCGACTGGATTACCAGATCCAATAAATCTCTTGCCACACGGTCGGTGTCGTGGCGTGCCACGCCATCTTCAAAGAGATAATCCGCAAGCACGGGGCAGACGCCAAGCGATTCGATGGCCTCGAGATCCACTACGATTTGTGATGCGCCCTCGAGCGCGTATTTTGCCTTTAGTTCGTCAGAAGCCGGGCGCTGGTTGATCAATGCATAATCGAAGATGGGACCGCCGGCGTGGTCGTATAACGCGCGAATATGATCGGCGGCAGTGCGTCCCAGGCTTTCGTTGGCCTGGGTCATCAGATTGCAGACGTAAACTTTGATGGCAGGGGATTCGCGAATGGCCTCGGGAATTCCGCTCACCAGCAGGTTCGGAATCAAACTGGTGAAAAGCGATCCCGGACCAACCGTGATCAAATCCGCGCGAGCGATCGCTTCCAGGGTCTGCGGGAGAGGCTCAGGCGCGGGCGGAACCAGAAATAATTCTTCTACGCGGCACTTGCTGGCGGTAATTTTAGTTTCGCCGCATACCCGGGTTCCGTCGTCCATCAGCGCTTGCAACTCGATATTCGCCGCCGTAG
>DASREJ010000055.1:0-3564 GCA_035652115.1 Bryobacteraceae bacterium | reverse complement strand
CCTGGACACGGTCCCGCCACTACCATCGAACGGGAAAAGCGGCGGAATCCGTTCTTGCGCGACCTTTAGCGTGATTGATTGTCGCCCACGGACTTTGCTTCCAGCACGCTGCTGATCAGTTCCTTGGCGTCCGTCAAGCTCTTGGTGATGAGCTGAATGTCCATAGCCGGTTTGCCTAATTGCCTCACGCTTTGGCAGTAAACGCCATGCTGGCCTACGAGAACAAGAGCGTCTGTGATGCAATCGAGCGTAACGGCAAGCCTGCCGCGATCGCGGCCCAGCATGAACTCGTAACGTTCCAGGTCATCTTTGCGTTCTTCGTAGACCGACATCTGAGCCAATTCTTGCATGCAGCCCGAAACCCGCATTAATGCGACAGTAGAGGAATGCGCATCGTCATCTCGATCCTGAAGCCCGCACACGATGACTAGCACTATTCGCCTGCCTCAATGGCCGCAAGCAGACGAGCGCGAAGCTGAACTCCTGCGCAACGTGCTCGAAAGCGAGCAATGGGGCGGTTTCCATCCTTATATACAAGAATTCGAAGAAAGCTTTGCCGCCTTCCAGCATTGCCGCCACGGAATCGCCCTATTCAACGGCACGATCAGTCTGGAACTGGCCCTTTCCGTTTTCGGGATTGGTGAAGGCGATGAAGTGATTGTTCCCGCCATCTCCTTCATTTCAAGTGCAACCGCGGTTTCGCGGGTCGGCGCAATACCCGTGTTTGTAGACGTCGAACGGGATTCGTTCAACATAGATCCTGATTGTATTCGCGAGGCGATCTCGGCGAAGACAAAGGCCGTCATGGCCGTTCACTTTGGCGGACCTCTTTGCCGGATTCGGGAAATTGCCTCAATTTGCCAGAAGCATAACCTGCTTCTTCTCGAGGATGCTGCCCATGCGCAAGGTTCCGAATACGATGGAAAGCGGGCGGGAAGCTTCGGCATAGCCGGGTCATTCAGTTTTCAGAACGGAAAGGTGCTGACGGCTGGGGAAGGGGGCATTTTGCTCACCTCTGACGCCGAGTTTGCCGAACGCGCTCGATCTATTGCGAATTGCGGGCGGATCGCTGGGCGAAGTTTCTATGAACATCACAATCTCGGCACAAATTTCCGCATGAGTGCGTTTCAGGCGGCTGTGCTGTTAGCGCAATTAGAACGTCTGCCAGAGCAGATCCAGTTGCGTACCGCAAACGCTCAACTTTTGAAGGCACTCCTGTCCGACGTTTCTGAGTTGACTTGGCAGGCCCAGCCGGCTTGGCTCACACAAAATTCCTGGTACCTGATGCTTGCCCGTGTAAAGAACGGAGGATTGTGTCAGCATTTGCGAAAAGCGCTGAGCGCTGCTGGCGTTCCAAACGCGTTCTATCCTCATCCACTGTATGGGAATCCGCTTTACCGGACAGCATCCTGTCGTGTAATGCCTTGTCCGGTCGCCGAAGCCATGATTGCGGATTCTTTTTGGATGCCGCATCGGGTGCTGCTGGCTGAAGAGGACACAATCCGCCAGATTGCGAACGTGATGCGAGGCGCACTGACCGCCGAGACGTCTAAGGCTGTGCCGGTTTCAGCGCGTCCGTAGACGTTCCAGACGCTTTGCCGGCGTCCGGAGCAAGATGCTGGCCGAGTTCTCTAAATTCAGTAACTCCCGGACGTACCTTCCCCAGGCGCTTTTCGATTTCGACTTCCTGCGTGCCTGGGTCGTTCTTCAAGCGTTCGATTCGCAGCTTCTTGGCTTCGATGTCCCGCCGCAGATTAGCATTCTGCTCTTCGAGCGTCCGGATCTCGCGGCGCTTCTCTTCGAGCGCGCTCACGCCTTGAGGGCCACGCAGCATGATCGTGGCATAGGCAGCCAAACCGGCGAGTGCGGCAATCATCGCAACAGGCCGAAGTATGGAGCGTAACAACGTTGAAGAAATACTCCTTACATCTCTTTATAAACTTGTTTGACAGAAAGATCTAGTTAAAAGGGAAATTCCGATGTCCGACGCAGTAGTAGTACTCTCAACCTGCGCGTCGCGCGACGAAGCTGAGCGAATTGCGAACGCGCTTGTAAACGACCGGCTCGCCGCCTGCGTCCAGCTATTGCCGCCCATACAGAGCATCTACCGCTGGCAAGGCGCTGTGGAGCGTGCGGAAGAAATTCTGATATTGATCAAAAGCACGAGCGCTCAGTTTCCGCGGTTGGAACAGCGAATCATGGAGCTGCACAGCTACGAAACGCCCGAAATTATAGCGATACCAGTCGTAGCCGGAGCTGCAAAGTATCTGGCGTGGCTGCGCGAAACGCTGAAACCCATTAACTAAACTGCCACGATATGGTGATTGCCTCCATTTTTGGACTCTTGCTGGCACTGGGGCACTCTTGCATGGCGCAAGAGCCGCCGCCTGCTAACTCGGGCCAATCAGATCAGACGACTGCGCGCGTTCCCCCGCAGATGAGCCCGTACGCTCAAGAACGTGAGGCGGTGCTGGCGCCCGCTCTCGAAGCCATGAAAAAGCGCGACTACGACGGTGCCCTGGACATGTTGCATACAGCGCTCGAAAAATATCCAAATGACGGACGCGTGCTGTTGCTCGCCGCGAATGCGGCCAGATTGTCAAAACACTACGACGAGGCTCTCCTGGATTATCAGAAAGCGAATTCACAACCTCACACAAACTGGACCGCCGAGTTCGGCCTCATTGAGACCTATGCAGCCCTTGGCCGTTGGGACGACTTCGATGTGGAGCGCCAGAAAGTGCGTGCCGCCAAGCAAGCGAATGATCCGACATTGGCCAAAGTCGGCGGGTATCTGATAGACACCTTCAGCATCAGCGACAAACAGGTGAGCGTGATGGAATTTCCGGCTTTGGCGGGCCGCTTTCATACACGTTATCGGTTCTTTATCGCGGGTCCGCAACCCGCAGACCAAAAGAACGGCGGCTGGACTCCGTTTGTCGACCTGGAATCCGATGATATCGATCAAGTCGAGTTTGCGAAGAAGCACCCCGAAGATGCGGCAGCCGGAAAACGCAGTTTCTCTCTTGACGGCTACTCACGCCCGAATACGCATGCGACCTTAAAGTTCTATCCGGATAGCGAACCCACGTACCGCGAGGTTCGCGCCGACGTCATCGCAAACCTTAGCGGCACCCTGAAGCCCATGAGCACGACCACTCACAAGTAGGTCTGGGCGCCAATCGTCGGGCAACAGAAGGCCATAGAATAAGGCATTATCAGGAAATAGTATGGAGCGAAGGCTCAGCCGTACTCCGGCCGATCTAAGAGTCGACCGATGATTACATCGGGCATCTCCCCCCCAGTTCAAAAGTTCGAAATTTTTCTTCTACTAGCCGTTCAGGCATTTACAGCCAAAATCGATTTCTCGAAGTTCGTTTTTGCCTTTTCGTGTGCTATGTTCTGGCAGGCCTGTGATGAGGGTGCCTCCTCGTCCCAGGCTATTTTTGTTTCGGCCTGGCAGTTCGGGCGGTGCTTGGATCGCAGTAACGGAATTCGCCAAGCCGCCGCACGAACGTTGCCGGGCCACAAACCATTTAGGAGCCCGAACTTGTCCAAAAAGAA
>DASREJ010000054.1:0-9545 GCA_035652115.1 Bryobacteraceae bacterium | reverse complement strand
GCAATTTCTATCTCTGGGGCGCGATGGGCGGGGCAGCGATGGTGGGCTTGGGCATCGCGCTCGCGCAGCCGAAAAAGCGTGTCGCGGTCGTCACCGGCGACGGCGAGATGCTGATGGGTTTCGGCGCGCTCGCGACCATCGGATTGAAACGCCCTGCCAATCTCGCGGTGATCGTTTTCGACAACGGCCGCTACGGCGAAACCGGGATGCAGGAGAGCCACACCGCGGGCGCGGTCGATCTGATCGCGGCCGCGCGCGCCTGCGGCATCGAAAATGTGGCCGATGTCAAGGACATGCCGGGAGTGGATGCGCTCCGGAGAGAGCTTGGCATTTTCACAGGCCCGCTTTTCGCGCGCGTGCAGATTGGCGCAAGCGAGGCGAAGCGCATCCTCCCGGTCCGGGACGGCGTCGAATTGAAGAGGCGTTTCCGCCGCGCGATCGGCGTTTCCTGACCGGCTTGCCCGCGGCCGTCGACCGCGCCCAAAACCTGACGCCGGCGGCCTCGTGCAACAGGCAATTCGTCCGATATCCGAATGACTTAGCCTTTGGATTTTCTGGCGTTCAAAGCTTCACACGGCGCCGAAAAATGGTCTATAAGGCCGCGCTCTCCTTACGTGCCCCTCGGGGCCCGGCGCCCAGGTAGCTCAGTTGGTAGAGCATGCGATTGAAAATCGCAGTGTCGGTGGTTCGATTCCGCCCCTGGGCACCATGACTTTATTCCTATGGCGACGTGCTAAGGCGACCCGATAAGCATTCGGTTTGCTAACGACGATGTGGAGTTGACGAACCGTAAGGCGCACTTCTGCGAAAGAGCACATCACAGACGCCGCGAAGCCAGCGATTGCCCGAATCTTGATGATACCGCGCATGCCAATGCTGCTTGAGCGCACGATCGAAACTCGATGCCGGCGACGGCCAGCTCAAGATCGTTAGACATGGAGAAGTCCGGAAGTTGGTAAAGCGCGTGGCTCAGATCACCTTCATCGGTGCGTGCGCGATCGCGGATCGTCAGGATGTCATTTACGTGACAGGGCGCGCGGTCTTTAAACTAACCTCTGGTGTCGTCGAATTGATCGAGGTCGCGCCGGGCGTTGATCTGAAAAACGTAACGCTGCATTTGTAATTCAGATTTGTCCATCTGCAGGCAAATCAATTGCTTGCGACTGGTCCGGCGCTGTTCCCGCGACCAACCCAACTAAACAGGCGTAGTCATCAACTCGACGCGGCCGCTGAGCAACTTTATCAGTTGGTCTCGGTTGGATTTCCCAAGAACTTGCGTCATGCGCGCTTCGTGGCGTGCTGCGAGTTTCCGTATTTTCCTTAAAGCGACATTGCCGTCGGGAGTCAAAAAAAGCGAGTTCGTGCGGCCGTCTTTAATTGCCGGAAGGCGCTGGACCCAACCACGGCGCTCGAGGCCGTGCAGCATTTTAGCGAGGCCAGCCCGCTCTATGTTGAGGGCTCTTCCAATGTCTGCCTGCGAACGTCCGGCGTTCGCCGAAATCACGACGAGAACCGCATATTGTCCGGGACGAATATCGAGAGGCGATAGTGTCTTTATAAAATCGTTAAAGACAAATACCTGCAATCGACGCACAAAATATCCGACGTGATCATTTAAACAGCCAACTTCAATCGAGGACACTTGTCCGAGCTTTGGTTCAAATTCCTCTGAATTCAACGGCTTATTTCGGGCGACTGCCATTCTGTCCTCCGTGAAAACCTTTCTCTTAGCATGCTATGCTTGACCCAAAATGTTGTTAGTGACAACATTCCGAACAATGGGCACCATAAGAGTGGCTTGAACGGATGGAGGAGACGATGAAACGCATTCCGTTGCTAGTTCTCGCTTTGATGCTGCTGAGCGGTATGCCTGCATCCGCGGAAATGAATGGCGCTGTTCGGATTGGTGTTCTCGCCGACATGTCGAGCGTCTACGCAGATTTTCAGGGCCCTGGCTCTGTTCTGGCCGCGCAACTCGCTACGGAGGATTTCGCGAAGATCTCAAAGCGCAAGGTGGAAATCATCTCGGCCGATCATCAAAACAAAGCCGATGTCGGTTCCGGAATCGCACGTCGATGGCTCGACGTCGAGAACGTTGATATGATCGCGGATGTGCCGAACTCCGCAGTCGCCCTTTCGATAGCTGACATCATTCGCGAAAAGAATAAGGTTGCTGTCTTTTCAGGAGCGGGTACCGCTCTCCTAACCGGAGCAAAATGCACACCAAATACCGTCCAGTGGACTTACGATACGTGGGCAAATGGGCACGCTCTTGCGCGCGGCATGCTTGGGAAAGGCGGCAAGACCTGGTTCTTCATTACAGCGGACTACGCCTTTGGTCACGATCTCGAAAAGCAGGCAAGCGATGAGGTGGTGGCGGAGGGCGGAAAGGTTCTCGGGTCTGCCCGGCATCCAATCGGTGCATCCGACTTTTCATCTTTCTTGTTGCAGGCACAGTCATCAGGCGCGCAGGTCGTCGCGCTTGCAAACGCCGGCGGGGATACGGTCAACACTATCAAGCAAGCCGCAGAGTTTCGGATTGGGAACAAGCAAAAAATCGTTGGCCTTATTTTCGATCTGCAAAGTGTCCCACCACTGGGACTGAAAGTGACACAGGGGCTAACCGCGATCAACGCCGTGTATTGGGACATGAATGATCAAACGCGCGCGTTCGCTCGTCGGTATCAAGAACGCCACCCTAAAAAAGCAATGCCCAACCATATGCAGATGGGAGTCTATGCCGGTGTGCTGCATTACCTGAAGGCGGTCGACAAAGTCGGTTCGCCGAGTGACGGACGAGCCGTCGTTCTGGCGATGAAAGCCATGACAACAAATGATCCGCTGTTTGGCACTGGCTCGATCCGGGTCGACGGCCGTCACATGCACCCGATGTATTTGCTTGAGGTGAAAAAGCCGGAGGAATCCAAAGGGGAGTGGGATGTTTTCAAAGTTGTTGGCACGGTGCCTGCGGAAAAGGCTTTTCGGCCGCTGAAAGATGGCGGTTGCCCTCTGGCAACGAATTAGCGCAGAGCCAATTCGGCCCATAAGGCGGTCGGGCAATTTTATCCTGTTCCGACCGCGGTAGGTGTTAAATCTTGACCGCTTCGCCTCCCTACGCCAGTTCGATGCCTCCTCCCACAGACACAGTGCCAAAGGGGCGTCCACGCCCAATTCGTTATTTGTCGGCGCAGGTCCAACGTACGACGGCGTCGGACGGGTCGATCCGATTAAAATCCAGCCGCGAGCTTGACCCTTACGACCCCAGTCTCGCGAATTTGTTTCGCGCCGCCGCCGCCCGCGCGCCTGACCGAATCTTTCTTGCCGAACGCTCAACTGAAGGCTGGCGAACACTCACCTATTCGCAGGCACGAAAGCTCGTCGATTCCATAGCCGCGAGCCTACTCGATCGACGCCTATCAGCAGAGCGGCCGGTTTTGATTCTTTCGGGCAACAGCATAGAGCACGCATTGGTTACGCTGGCTGGATACACTGCCGGTATTCCTGTTGCGCCGGTGTCGGTTGCTTATTCGCTGCAAAGCCATGATCATGGCAAACTTAAATATATTGTCGAACTGCTCACGCCTGGTCTTATTTATGTGTCTGATACAGGTCCCTTCGGCAAAGCGCTTGCTGCGATAGAAAATTATAAAATCGAGACGGTAGCCCTTAAAAACACCAGCAACATCGGCACCGTGACGAGTTTTGAACGGTTAACCGAGACGCCTCCCGGCCGCCTTGTCGAAGCGGCCGTCGCACAAATAAACGAAGGTACAGTCGCAAAGTTTCTGTTCACATCTGGCTCTACCGACCTCCCTAAGGCGGTTGTCAACAGCCACGGAATGTTGACGTCCAATCAACAGTCGCTTGCGCAGATTTGGCCATTCCTTGAAGAACAGGAACTTGTGCTCGTTGATTGGCTACCTTGGAGCCATACATTCGGCGGCAACCACAACTTCCATTTGGTTATCCGCCACTCCGGCAGTCTGTACATCGATGCCGGAAAACCGACGCCGGACCTTATCCAACACACAGTACGTAACCTCGCCGAAATTTCTCCGACGATTTATTTTAATGTTCCCGCTGGTTTTGCAGCGCTTTTACCATTCTTCGAAAAAGACGTTGTACTGGCGCGCAACTTCTTTGGCCGACTGCGTCTGATTTTTTACGCCGGTGCAGGTCTCCCACAAGACCTGTGGTCTCGCCTAGAGACGATTTCTGTTCGCAGCACAGGCAATCGCGTGCCCATGACCTCGTCGTGGGGTGCGACAGAGACCGCGCCGGCCGTCACGGCTGCTCATTTTCCCATCGAACGCGCGGGAAATATCGGCGTTCCTATGCCAGGTGTCGACTTAAAGCTCCTTCAGGACGGCGAACGCTGGGAAGTTCGGGTGAAAGGGCCGAACGTAACACCGGGATATTGGCGCAGCCCGCAGTTAACGGCAGCAGCCTTCGACGCCGAGGGCTTTTATAAAACCGGAGATGCGGTGCGCTTTGCCGACCCTACAGATGCGGCTCGGGGCCTCATCTATGACGGCCGGGTGGCCGAAGATTTTAAACTGACCACGGGTACATGGGTTCGCGTCGGCGCCCTGCGGGTCGGAGTTCTTGCTGCCGCGTCTCCGGTTTTGCAGGACGCCGTCATCGCAGGCGAGGGTAGCGATCACGTTCGCATCCTTGCGTGGCTGAACGTTGCGGGCTGTCGCCAAATGCTTGGTGACAGTGCACCTACAACATATACAGAGCTTGTGCAGCATCCGGGCATTCACGAGCGTATCGCCAACGCATTGCAATCATGGAATTCGCAGAACGGCGGGCAGTCGACTCGTATTCGGAGCGTCTTGTTGCTTTGCGATCCGCCTTCAATTGATGCGAACGAGATTACTGACAAAGGCTACATAAATCAGCGCGCGGTCCTGGCGAATCGTAAAAGTGAGCTTGAACGTTTGTTTGGGTCAAAGCGACACTCAGACACGGTGATAATCGAGCACTAACGTTGGACCTAGCAATTCGCAACCTCTCCAATCTTTCAGCCGGAGTTGAGCTACGGCTGCAGCACGGCTCTGCTCGCGATGATGCTTACCGGTCGCCGTTATTCGAGCGATTAGTGTCACGTTGGCAGAGCGCGTCGGATATCGCGCCCAGCGGGTTTTCAAATGAGTGACGCAGTTCTTAGCAGCATCCACGGGGATGTCGCGCTTATTCAAATAAACCGTCCACCGGTGAATGCCATAGACCGGGCCGTTCGGGCGGGCCTTAAACAAGCCTTTGAAAGGCTCAGGGCCGACGCAGAAGTTGGGGCTATAGTTGTTGCCGGCAGTGGCAAAACCTTTGTCGCCGGCGCGGATATCAAGGAATTCGAATCGGGCATCGAAGAGCCCAGCTATCATGAGTTGTTCCGCCTCGTTGAAGATATGCCGGTGCCAGTCATTGCCGCAGTGCACGGTGTTGCGTTGGGCGCTGGAACAGAATTGGCGCTAGCGTGTCATTACCGCATCGCGACACCCAATGCTTCGTTTGGGCTTCCTGAGCTCTCCCTCGGGCTTATTCCGGGCGCGGGTGGCACTCAACGATTGCCGCGCGTCATTCCGTTTGCTGCCGCAGCCGATATGATCCTTTCAGGGCGGCCTTTGCAGGCAACCCAAGCAAGAGCCCTCGGACTGGTCGATGCGATCATTGTGGGCGACCCGATCGATGCTGCCAGGCGTTACGGTGAGGAACTGATTGCTTCGGGTAAGGGAGTGCGAAAAACGCGGGAACGGCCGATCGTCGAGGTCGAAGGTTTCGACGATACGCTTGCGGTAATACGCGTGCAGGCATCCAAGACGATGCCTAAACTGCCGGCAGCAAGTAAACTGATTGATGCGCTTGCAGCGGCCGTCGAGAAACCGTTCGATGAAGGTTTACGTGTTGAAAGTGAGATTAGCGGTCGCCTCCAGTCGTCAGACGAGTCGCGTGCGCTCCGCCACTTATTTTTTGCCGAGCGGGAAGTTGCCAAAATAGCGGGCTTGCCGGCCAGCGTACTCCCCCGCCGCATTGAACAGATTGGAATCGTCGGGGCAGGCACCATGGGCTCCGGGATCGCAATGGCATTTGCCAATGCCGATATTCCGGTCGCCATCTTGGATAGCAGTGAAGATGCGCTTGCGCGGGCGCGGGTTACGGTACGAAAAAATTACGAACGCTCAGTCGCACGTGGATCACTCACGGCTGAACAATTAGAAAAGCGGCTTCAACTCATTAAGCTTGATTTCCGTCCGGAAGCTCTCAGCGAAGCCGATCTTGTGATAGAAGCTGTATTTGAAAATCTGGATGTCAAAAAAGATGTATTCGCAAAGCTAGATAAAATCGCAAAGCGGGGCGCCATTCTTGCTACCAATACTTCGACGCTTGATATCAATGTTATTGCCGAGCAAACAAACCGCCCGCAGGATGTCATCGGGCTTCACTTCTTCAGCCCGGCGAATGTCATGCGTCTTCTTGAAATCGTGCAGGCCAAGGCTACGAATGACGACGTGATCGTTACGGCACTCAATGTTGCGAAGCGAATCCGTAAAATAGGTGTGGTCGCTCAAGTGTGCCGCGGCTTTATCGGCAACCGCATGATGGAGCCGTACGCGCGAGAAGCGGAGCATTGTGTTCTGGAAGGAGCCACTCCTCAGGAGGTCGATGCCGCGCTTGAAGAGTTCGGTATGGCTATGGGGATTCTTGCCGTGTTTGATATGGCCGGAGTCGATATTGGCCACCTGACGCGCGTTGCTCATCCAATAGGCTTTCAGAAAGACCCAACTTTTTATCGCCCGTCGGCTCTGCTGACCGAGCAAGGCTGGCTCGGCCAAAAGTCTGGGCGCGGTTATTACCGATACGACGGCGGAAAGCGCGTTGTCGATGATGAGGTCGTAGCGCTTCTTCACGCGGAAGGTCGCCGCATGGGCGTGCCGCAACGAAAGCCAAGCGCGGAGGAAATCCGCGAAAGATGTCTTTTTGCCTTAGTCAATGAAGGGGCGCGCGTTTTGGAAGAAAGAATTGCATCGAGGTCTGGCGATATCGATGTCGTGTACACGTCTGGATACGGTTTTCCCCGCTACCGTGGCGGGCCCATGTTTTGGGCGGACACTGTCGGTCTGAAAAGAATTTACGATACCATCAATAAATTCCGCCGCGATCTTGATCCACGATACTGGGAGCCGGCTTCGCTGCTCGAAAAGCTGGCCATGTCAGGGGGGTCGTTCACGCATTGGCAGAGCGATCCGATTATCAAGCAATAGGCCGAGCAATGAACGCATTCATTCCTTACGGAGCGTATTGGTCTACTCCATTTGCAAAGTGGCAAGGCTCGCTGGGTCAACTCCATAGTCTAAAACTGGCAGCACATGTGGCTCGAGAAAGCTTAGCCTCAAAGGAAATCCCAGGCGATGTGGTCGATTTGAGCATCCTCGGAACCACGATTCCGCAACCCAGCAGCTTTTTTGGCGTGCCGTGGGTCACTGGCATGATAGGCATTGCAAACGTTACAGGTCCTACGGTCAGTCAGGCTTGCGCAACAAGCGCGCGAGTTTTGCAAATGGCGGCCGAACAAATCGATCAGAAATCGGCCAAGTGTGTGCTGGCTGTGACCGCGGATCGCTGTTCAAACGGACCTACCGTTATTTATCCCAATGCTACCGGTCCCGGAGGGACGAACATTACTGAAGCTTGGGTGCTCGATAATTTTAACAACGACCCGTTTGCGATGAACGCTATGATCGAGACGGCAGAAAATGTGGCGCTACGGTATCAAATCACGACGGCGGAGCAGCACGAGGTTGTTCTCCAGCGATATGAGCAGTACCAACAGTCCCTAACCAATGATCGTGCTTTCCAACGGCGTTATATGGTGGCTGTACCGATTACCGACGCTACCTTCCGAAAAGAACTTGGAACGCTGACTTCGGACGAAGGCGTTTTTGATATCACGGCCGAAGGTTTAGCGAAACTAAAACCGGTGAGGCCAGGTGGTTCAGTAACATTTGGCGGACAAACCCATCCAGCCGACGGTAACGCGGCCGCTATCGTTACTTCAAAAGACCTCGCGACGGAATTGTCCTTCGACGAAGCGATCGAAATAGAACTTCTTGGATTCGGTCAGGCGCGTGTTGAAAAAGGCCATATGCCAATGGCGCCGGTGCCGGCTGCTCGTGCGGCTCTCAAAGCGGCGGATATCGAAATGAAGGATGTGGATACAGTCAAAACACATAATCCTTTTGCGGTGAATGACATCGTCTTTTCGCGCGACACAGGATTTCCAGCGGGCAAAATGAACAACTACGGCTCATCGCTTATATTTGGACATCCGCAGGGCCCGACCGGGATGCGGTGTGTGATTGAGTTGATCGAAGAACTGACATTGCGCGGCGGCGGCATTGGCCTCTTCACGGGTTGCGCCGCTGGCGATTCTGGGATGGCAATTACTCTAAAAGTTACTGATCGACGTAATTGATAGCGAAGTATGCGGCTATCTGCGCGCCGCGTCACGACCATGGGTGGGGCAGAAGCCTACCAGTGCACGAGTTCAAACAACGATGGGTGACGTGTCTGTCTTCGCTCCGGGAAATCAAACCCAAAGTTACTGAGACTAGTCTCTAAGGGCTCGGCACTTATGAGTGAAGAGAATCATTCCTAAGAAATCAATCAATTCCAAAAGCCGCAACCGGGCCAATGAGTCTGAGCTAGCAGAATTTTGCCCGAAAGTGCGCTGCGACGCGATCGGCGGCCTTACGCACCGTGTAGGCTTGGTCGTAAAAGTCGAAGTGCGCTCCGTCCGCCCAGTGCAATTCTTTTGGCCCGGCTAGACGTTCATGCAACTTGCGTGCTTCGTTGGGAAACGCGGAACCATCCGAGTGGATGACAAGCGTCGGAGCGGTCACCTGCGAAGCCTGCGACATAGGGTCGAAGTCGATCCAAGGTTCCTATGCCATGACAGCGAACGTGTTACGCCATGCGGGTACACCCCCACCGCACGTCTTATCCATGTAGTACTGACTGGGGCTCGCGCTCGCGGCCGTCTGATCGGTGGTGTGGTAAGCTAGGACGCCTCGATCAATGTAACGGGCGACCATGAGGAAGAATAATGGGGTCTTAGGAGGGTGCTCGCGATAGCTACCCAGCCGCCGTAGTGGCTTCGGCTTCGGAGGCGTCAATGCCAGCGCGTATCAGCGCGCGGAGCCCGCGTAAAATATGCAGCCATGAGTCCGTATGTTGTGGATAGCGGGCACCAAACCACCACCCATTTTTCTGAACTGGGTACGACGGTGGGTACCATATGCCCGCAGCGAATTCAGTTGAGAAATCAACGCGATTTTTCTGATTTTTCGTCGCCCCTGGGCACCAATCAATTCAAATACTTAGACGACCACGGCTTTTAGTTGGACCCCACGTGTCGCGTGCTCGCAGCGTGTGGTGGCTGCCAAGGCCGATACTTAGCTTTCATAATTTCTCGCGCGATACTTGCCGCTTGGTCTCTTGCCGCCGAGAAAATCGGAAAATGTGATGTGCGTCATCGTAGTCAT
>DASREJ010000053.1:0-6118 GCA_035652115.1 Bryobacteraceae bacterium | reverse complement strand
GAGCTTTGCTTGGCTGCCTTGTTGGCCGTCTGCCCGTAGGCCATGGTCCCCATGTACAGCCCCGTGCATACCGCCGTAACCGTCAACCACCTAAGCCGGTTTTTCATCTTCTCTCCTCCAAAGCAAACTACAACCTCCACTTATTGATGTATATAGCGAATGTTTGGTGACGTCAAACTGTTTTATTCGACGATATAAATGTGAAAATATACAGGAGGACTACGCACGTGATACGTGCGCCTAGCCCAATGTTGATCTTTATTAAACGCGATTAACGCGGACAGCCTAGTGTTTTCACTTCCTGTTCTGGAAGCGATTTGATTTGCTTAACCGCCGGCGGCATCGCCGCGCCGCGGGGTACAAGATAGACTTCTACCCGCCGGTTCTTATCGGCTTCGGAGACATTTGCTCCACGCCGTTCGCCCCGTTCCGTCTTCGGATGGGTGGATGTACCGCAAAGAGCCGGCTCCGGTGTTGATGTTTGATCTGTTCCGACCCAATCTATCTTGACACGCGAAAGGTCGACATTCGCACATCGTCCTGTTCCACCCGTCAAGACAGCAGCGGAGTTCAACACACGCGCTTCATCGAGCGAATGGGTCGCCTCCACGTTGCCGTGGTGCCTTTTCGTGGGATGCGTTCGACCAGGTACATTCTCCCGTTCATCCGAATCGCGATGGCCGACCAGCACTACGTCATAATCACCGCCTGCAAGGCGACCCGCGTCCTCGATAAGAACCCGCTTACCACAGTTATTCACGCGGGCGCTGTTTTTAGCAAAAACGATGTCGTCGAGCCGCACGAAGGGAATTGGCGCGCAATTAACAGTAATTGGCGTGGACTGCGTGGCGGTCTTACCATTCTGATCTGTAACCGTAACCGTAGCTGTCACGGTCTGAGTCTGCGTTTGGGTAGCGCCTGTCGCAAAGTTAAGTGTCGCCGTATCGAAAGCGGCCGTTGAATTCGTGTCATTGGTTAAGCTTCCCGCGCTAACCGTCCACTTATAACTCAAATTGCCACGACTACAAGCGCCCGCGGATGCACTCGCCGTGAGTTGCGCGGTGTAAGGACCGGCGTTGGGCGGATTCGGCTGGCGGCAAGTCAGGGTATTCGGTTCCGCGGACACGTTCGAAATAGTAAGAGTCGAATCGGTGACCGTGACGGATGCCGTAGCGGAAACGGGCGTGCGCGGCAATGGCGGCGGCGTACAACCTTGCGGAGTTGCAGCCACGGGAGTGGTGTCCGTCACTGTTACTTCCGCCGTAAACGTGCCGGTGTTATTCGGCGTAAACGTCAGATCCGGCCCGCTTGCACTTTGTAATTGACCGTTTAAGGTCCACGCATAAGTGATGTTGTCACCCGCCGGGGCTTGAATGTTGGCATGGAGCGTTACGGGTTGACCCTGGCAAATAGTGCCTTCTCCGCCTGAGATTGTCGGCGTTGGAAGAGGAGTTGCCGGTTGACACGCGGGGGGCGGCGGAGGCGGAGCCTTGCTGCCAAGATAAAGCACCAAACCAGCCGTGGCCTGAAAACCATTTATGTGCCGCTTGGACACGATGTAAATGCCACCGTCATTGTAGTTCGGCAAGCCGAACGTTGGGTTGCGCGACCAGAACCCTCGCGCGTCGAAGCGTAAACCAAAGTGTTCACTCAGGTGAAACTTGATGCCGCCGCCATAGTTCAGGGCAACTTGTAGATTGTCACTAAGATTCGCCGAGTGGTAAACCGCATCTACGGCAGGCAGGTCAGCGTGTTGTTTGGCCTGCTTGGTGGGATTGAACTGCGCCGGACCGACACCGACGGTGACATATGGTTGCACGCGTGAACCGCGAGGCGTGAAATTAAACACCGGGTTCAGGGCGACGTATTGAATCTGATTTCCAAAATCGTAACTGGGCAAGCCCGGCTTTATAGGAGTGACCAGCCGGACGTTGTCGACCATGAAGTTGTAACCTACTTCGAGGCCAACATACTTGCTGAAATTGTAGGCAACACGGCCGCCCGCAGTGCCTCCGTCGATAAGCTTTTCACCGAGGCCGCTATTTACTGAGCCAAAAATGCTACAGCCGCCAAATGGGTCCAACTCGACCATATCCGGATATTCATCTGTTGACGTAACACTATTAGACGGTTTGTTTGTGCCTTGCGCATAAAGAGAGACGCAGGCGAGGGCGGTGCCGAGAACTAGCGATCGGGCTTGCCGCAACGCGAGTCCACAATTCATCCTTCCTCCCCAGGCGAGAGTTGTGAGCAACACTAATACCTGATCTTAACGGAAAAGCAGCTAATTACGAAAGATAATTCCTAAGTCGCTAGTAATTCCGTATAAGCGGTCAGATTTTAGATCGGGCGTCCAGAGCCGCCGGATTCGAGTGGATTGTAACGTTGTAGGTATGGCCTTCCAAGATTTCGCGCCGTCCGAAGTCTGAAATAACTGGCCGTATTCGACAGCGTAGGCAGTCTGGGCGTCACCCTTGTAAAGAACGGTTGAAACGGTGGACGCCGGAATGCCGCCGACGTTGGGATACCATTTCACACCGCCGTCTGGAGACGAATAAAGACCGAGCCGAGTAGCGACAAGCAGCGGATAAGACGAGTCGGGCGGAATAGCGACGCTGTTGATGTCGGATGGAGGAAGCGGGAAAGAGATCAGCGACCAGTGATCGCCGTAGTCTTTGGTCAGGTATAAGCCGGCGGCCGCGCGGGCGATGAGCGTGCCATCGAAGCTTTGCGCGAAATAGAGTGCCGTGACCGCATTTGAGCCTGGAATGCTGGCGAGCGTCCAATGCTCGCCCATGTCGTCGCTTTTCAACAAACCGAGATCGGTAGCCGCAAAGATGACATCTTTGACGCCGCTCTTCGTCGCATAGAGGCCATTAACCTGGGACGGAGAGATCTCGCGGATAGTAGGTTTTGGAATTACCGGCTTGGTTGCGCGCGCGCGTGTGGTGGTTTTGCCGTGTACAGGTTTCGGAGCGGGCTTCTCTACTACAACAGCCGGAGGCGTCACGAGCCGCACGGGCAGTGTCTTCCAGGTTAAACCTGCATCGAGGGACTTATACATCTGATGAGCGCTAGCACCCAGCAGAATGCGATCGTCACTAGCTACTCCGGTGACAGCGCCGAGATGAACGCCGGCCAGTCCTTTGGGATTACGAATCTGCGACCAGGAATCACCTTTGTCGCTGCTGATGAAAATCCCGGACGTTTCGCCGTCTTGCGTTTCGAGGGCTATCAACTTGTCGCCACTAACTGCGAGCGAACTGATTACTCGATCGACAAAGCCGTTATTAATCAGATCGATATTCTCGCCACCATTGCGGCTTTTTCCAACACCTTCATATTCGAGAGCCAGATAGACATTGTTCACCTGCGACGGATCAAAGGCAAGTGAATTTACTTGCGTGTTAGTGAGCGTTTTCCAAGAAGTTCCGTTGTTCAAAGAGCGGAAAAGTCCTGTAGTAGTGCCGGCGTAAACAGCACCCGGAAGGGTTGGGTCTCCGCAGCAGGTTGCGGGCTCGAAGCGAACAACATGAGTACGCCGGGAGGTGTTCGGGATGCCCATCAGCTTATGCCAAAGCTCACCGCGGTCGTCACTTGCGTAGATTCCACTGCAGGCGCTGGCGAATACTTTGGTGGGCGTCTGCGGGTCGACGTAGATAGAGAAGACATCGGAATCGTCGATCATGCCCGTGTGAATGGAATCCCATGTCTTGCCGCCATCCATGGTGCGCCATGGCAAATGAGAAGTTCCGGCATAAATGACATCTGGATTTTTCGGATCGATCGCGACCGCAGTGATACCTTCCATTTCGAGATTTTGCGGATCGGAAATTCGCTTCCATGACTTGCCTGAATCGTTACTCAACATCACGCCATGTTGAGTTCCGGCAACAAAACGGGAAGGATCACTGGGAGCGGCGGCCAAAGCACGAACTCCGAAACCGGAAATATCTTTTACATGAGCCCAGGTCTTGCCCCGATCCATACTCTCGAACAATCCAGCGTCTTCAGCGGCGATCATGCCGACAAGATAATGGTCCGAATTGGACGGATCGACTAAAATCGAGGTCACCTCACTTAACGTCCGTTTGGGAAAATCCAGCAGTTGCCAACTTGCGCCGGCATCGTTGCTCTGGAACAACAGCGAACTCAGACCGCCCGCCAGCACGGTGCTCGTACTTTTCGGGTCCACCGCCACGGTGGTTGCAGTCCCGCCGAAGGGACCGGCAATTTTCCAGTCATTGGCCGGTATTGACCCCGAGAGAACAGCGGCGACCGCCGCCACAGCGGATGCGCACACGAACAGACATGAAAGGCGATTAATCATTTTGAATGCGTTCTGTTTGAACCGACACTACTATTGTTAACTGGTTTTTTCGAGGATCTCAGCATCCCTTGCAGGCAATTTGCTTCAGAAACGAGTGTCAGGTATCCTTAAATAGTAAATTCATATAGAGATCGGTACGTAAAGAGTTAATGGCAAATACAGTTTCCGCGTTGAAGCGCGTCCGCATGACAGAACGCCGGACGGCTACCAACCGCATGCGCAAATCCAAACTGCGGCATCAGATTCGGGCTATGCGCCGGCTATTGGACAGCAAAGATAGTTCCGCAGCAAGTCAGATTGTTCCTGCAACATTTTCTATTGTTGACCGTGCAGCCAAGTGGGGCATTATCAAAGCCAACACGGCGGCGCGCTACAAAAGCCGTATCACGTTGCGGCTGCGCAAGCTGAGCGCGGCGTAGAAGACGCCTTCCAGCGTCCTCGCCTCTTCTTCCGATTCACTGTTAGACTGGCTTGCATGCCAAGCCGTAAGCTCTCGACGGGCGTTTTGTCCGTCATATCACTCCTTCTTTCGACAGTTCCGCTCTCCGCGAAAGAGCCCGTGACCGGGAAACACGGCATGGTTGTTGCCCAGGAACCGAATGCAGCGGATGTGGGATTAGCCGTTCTCAAAGACGGAGGCAACGCAGTTGATGCGGCCGTCGCTGTTGGATTCGCGCTGGCAGTAACTCATCCCGTTGCGGGAAACATTGGCGGCGGGGGATTCATGCTGATCCGTATGGCCGACGGCAAAACCACATTTCTGGATTTTCGCGAGTGCGCCCCCGGCAAAGCGTCGCGCAACATGTACATCGGACCGGATGGAAACCCGACGCGCGACAGCATTGTTGGTTGGCGATCTTCCGGTGTGCCGGGTTCAGTTGCGGGATTCGAACTAGCTAACAAGAAGTTCGGAACAAAACGCTGGGCTGAGTTATTAGCGCCCGCGATCAACCTGGCCAGTAACGGGTTCACTGTTACAGATTCTTTTGCCGCGACATTGCATGCGCGCTCACTGCAGACAGATCCGGAATCCAAGCGCATTTTTACTCGCGATGGCGACTATTACAAAGCGGGCGATGAATTAACCCAGCCGGATTTGGCAGCGACGCTGCAGCGTATTGCGAAGTCTGGAGCCAAAGAATTCTATTCGGGGGAAACCGCGAAAAAACTGGCGGCGGCGATGTCGGCCCATGGAGGCCTCATCACGCTAGAAGATCTCCAGAAATATAAAGTAGCGGAGCGGACGCCGCTTACCGGGGATTATAAGGGCTTCCACATCATCACAGCGCCTCCGCCGAGCGCGGGCGGAGTTGGGTTGCTACAGATAGTCGGAATGCTGCAGGGAACCGGGTATGACAGCGAGGGCGCGAACTCAGTGAAAGCAATTCACTACGAGGCCGAGGCCATGCGGCGTTTTTATGCCGACCGGAGTGAATATCTGGGCGACCCCGATTTCTACAACGTGCCAGTGAAATCGCTGCTGGAGCCGAAATACATCGCCTGGCGCCGCGGAACGATTGATCCCGATCGCGCCACGCCTAGCGATATTGTTGCGCCGGGGCTACCGAAATCACTGGCTGCACATGTTTCCTGGTACGAGAGCGCGGAGACGACTCACTACAACGTAGTGGACGCGCAAGGCAATGCGGTGGCAGTGACCTACACGCTCAATAATTCGTGGGGGAATGGAATAACCGCGCCGGGTCTGGGATTTTTATTGAACGATGAAATGGACGATTTCGCGGCCAAGCCAGGTTCGCCAAATATGTTTGGCATGCTGGGCGCGGA
>DASREJ010000052.1:0-22940 GCA_035652115.1 Bryobacteraceae bacterium | reverse complement strand
AGGCTTGCCAAAGCTTTGGACTGTTTATCACACGCTGCGCGCGCGGCGGGAAAATCCGGAATCGTTCGGATCGCAGGACGGATACCATCCTTTGCAGGCGGTTGGAAGCTGCGCTGCTCACTTACTCGGCTATATGCGTGGCAACAACATAGTCGTGTTGGTCCCCAGATTGGTAATCAAACTCGGCGCCGGCTGGCAAGACACCCAAATCGCGCTGCCCCAAAAGAAGTGGCTGAATCGTTTCACCGGAGCCGTTCTTTCGGGCGGAGACGTGGCCGTGAGTGAAATCTTTCAGGAATTTCCGGTGGCATTGTTGGTGGAGCAGTAACATCTATGCACGAATTTCGCGTGTGGGCGCCAGTCGCCGGAGACGTGTCATTGCAAATTGGCGAGCAGAAACACCCCATGCAGCCTGCCGGTGGCGGATGGTGGAAGATCGAGTCGAAAGAGGCTGAACCCGGTACCGACTACGGTTATATCGTAAATGGCGAAGGTCCGTTCCCAGATCCACGATCCGCATGGCAGCCTTATGGCGTCCACGGCCCCTCTCGCCTTTTCGATCATTCCAAATTCCGTTGGACCGACAATGGGTGGCAACCCAGGCCGCTGTCTAGTGCGGCTATTTATGAGCTTCATGTCGGTACGTTCACCGGCGAAGGTACGTTCCTCGGTGTTATCGAACATCTGGACTATCTGGTCGATCTAGGCATCACTCACATCGAGCTGATGCCGGTAGCCGAGTTTTCGGGTGAGTGGGGATGGGGTTATGACAGCGTCGATCTGTTCGCGCCGCATCACGCCTATGGCACGCCCGACGATCTGAAATTCTTGATCGACACCTGCCATAACCGCGGACTCGCGGTTTTATTGGACGTTGTTTACAATCACTTCGGACCGGCAGGTAACTATCTCGGCAAGTTCGGTCCTTATCTTATCGATGCGTACAAAACGCCGTGGGGACAGGCGGTAAACCTCGATCATAAAGGTAATCGCGAGGTGCGGAGGCTTTTTGTGGATAACGCCTTGATGTGGCTCCGCGATTATCATTTAGATGGTCTGCGTCTGGATGCTGTTCACGCATTCGTAGATAATTCGGCGGTTCATTTCCTTGAATTTCTTGCCTCTGAGGTGGAAGTGCTTTCATCTCGCATCGGCCGGCATCTTGTACTAATTGCGGAAAGCGATCTGAATACGCCTTGTATTGTCCGGAGCCGGGAAGCAAGCGGCTATGGAATTGACGCGCAATGGAGCGATGATTTTCATCACGCGCTGCATACCGTTTTGACGGGCGAGAACAAGGGCTACTACGAAGATTTCGGATTGTTGGCGCAGTTGGCGAAGGCGCTTACGTCGGTTTTTGTGTACGACGGAGTCTATTCGCCGCATCGTGATAGCATTCACGGGCGCCCGGTGATTGGACTGTCGGGCCGCCATTTTCTTGCGTACTCGCAGAACCACGACCAGGTTGGTAATCGCGCCCAAGGAGAACGGTTGTGTCACCTGGTGAATGTGGGCGCGCAGAAGATTGCGGCCGCGCTGGTGTTAACGTCACCCTTCATTCCCATGCTGTTTCAAGGCGAGGAGTTTGCGGCTTCGTCGCCTTTTCAATATTTCTCTCAGCACGAAGATCCTACGCTCGCTCGGAATGTGTCCGAGGGTCGAAAGAATGAATTCAAAGCCTTCGGCTGGAGTCCGGAAGAAGTACCCGATCCGCAGGATCGAGCCGCTTTCGACCGCTCTAAGCTGCGCTGGTCTGAGGTCACTCAAGGTGAGCACGGGGAAATGTTCAATTGGTACAAACAGCTAATTGCCTTGCGCCATTCCACGCCGGAGTTAACGGACGGCCGTCTCACCGAAGTGAACGTGACATTCAACGAGCGCGCCCGCTGGCTTGTGCTGAAACGCGGAGATATCGAAATAGTCGCGAACTTTGCGCCGGATAGTCAAGCGATCCCCATTAGCCGAATGCCACGCGGCATTCTTGCTTCTAGCGATCGTTGGGATCTGCGGCCAGGGTTGATTGAGATTCCGGGTGATTCGGTTGCAATTCTAAGCCCTCAAGCTATCGCTTCAATGCAGCAGCATTTCCGTCAATACGTGACCGCTTGATCCGCTCGGCGTTTGAATGTCGAGCATCGTTGCAAGCGTTGGCGCAATGTCGTTAGGTTGTATCGTGTTGTCATATCGTCCAGGACGAATACCGGGGCCCATAAAGAGAACAGGGACATGCCGGTCATACGCATACGGAGAGAAATGCGAAGTGCCGCTTCTGCCCGCGATGTAACCAGGTTCGAACACCAGTGATAGTTCACCGCTGCGGGGAGCATAAAAACCGTTCATTGCGGCGGCTGCGATAAAGTCGCTGAAGACGCCATTTTCCAGTTGCGTTCGAGTGTACACGCGAGTGACATGAAGTTGGGGAGCGGAGAACAGCGCTTCTTTCGCAACGTCATAAACTTCTTCTTCGGAGACCGGCTTTCCGTCGGCCGTTATCGCCTTTTGAAGCGTGTCGCGATTTAGATACAGCGTCGCTTCGCCGGCTCCCGGTATAAGCCACGGTCCGTTGCCGAATTTTTTTGTCAACGCGGATTGAACCACTGTTTCGGGGCTTTCTTTCAAATAGCCGCCGGGCATTTTGTCTGCTTCATCCTGCTGAGGTGTCGATGCCACGCCATGATCCGCGGACAGCACGACGACGACGTTCTTAATGCCCACCTTTTCATCGATAAGATGGAACAATTTTGCCAGTAATTGATCCGTACGCAAGGCCATATCGCGAACCTCGGGCGCGTCGGGTCCCACGCGATGTCCGACATAATCATTGGAAGAAAAAGATACGGTGAGCATATCCGTCGCATCGTGTTGACCTAGCCGTTCCCCTGTAATGGCAGCTTCGGCAAACTGCTCGATTAATTCGTTGCCCCACGGACTGGCCGGAAGAGCATCGTATGGCGGCTGTCCCGATTTTGCGTGAAAATTCCACTGGGGGAAACCTTCCCATTTCTGGTCGACGTACTTGGCCGGTAGGTTGCGATCGTTAAACGATGTGGCCCAGCCGGGCAGTTCACTCATATAAAAGGTGCTGCTGACGAAGTGTCCGGTGGCGTCATCGAACCAATAGGCGGCTGCTGCGCGATGACCCGACGGCAGAATCGCCCCGCGCGCCTTGATGGAGACACCGATCACTTTCGATTCCTGATGAGCTATGCGAAGTTCATCACCCACTGTGCTGACCAGCAAGCGGCGCGGCGAAGCGGGGTCGGAGTCGGTGCATTTAGAGCCTTCAGATTCGCTGTGTCCGCCGACGATTTTCTCTTTCCAATCGCAAACGCTTGTGACGATTTTTTGTTCGCCGCGGTCGTACCATGAATTCCCGACAATCCCGCTTACCGCAGGCATCGCGCCCGACATGAAGATGCTGTGGCCCACCGCCGTAACTGTCGGTATCTGGGCGTAGAAGGCGTTCGTGAAATCCGCGCCTTGGGTCATTAGTCGATCAAGACCGCCGTGGTAATCGGAACGAAACCGGGTCAGGTAGTCGTAGCGAAACTGATCGACGATGATGCCAACGACCAATTTAGGTTTCGGCGCCGGAGGCGCTCCCAAGCACAGTACCACGGGCAGCGAAGCGACTAGTAGAACCGCAATTTTGATACAACGACGAACGCGCATTTCGCCCTCAGCGTATCAGATGGAGACGTCCACGCGATGATAAGCATTGCACTGTAACAGCTATGGGACGATTTGAAACGACGGTCGAGTTTTATCGACATAGAGAACCCTATCCCGCGGCGTTCTTTGAAGAGGTCTCGCGCAGGCTCGCGCTTACGGCTCAGACGCGATTGCTCGACGTGGCCTGTGGTCCAGGACTTCTTGCTATCGGGTTTGCCCCTTTTGTTGGAAGCTGTACGGCTATTGATCGCGAGCACAAAATGCTCCTTGCCGCGCAGCAGGCTGCGTCGCAAGCAGGCGTGAATGTCGCATTCATCGAAACCGCTATTGAAAATTTCGAAGCGCGCGACAACTCTTTCGACCTGTTGACCATCGGGCGAGCCCTTCATTGGCTGCCGCGCGAAGAAAGTATCGCGGTATTCGATCGTATTTTGGCTCCAGGAGGCCGAATTGCCATTTGCGGATCGGCAGCAGGCGATAGTCCGGCGAACAGATGGGTTTCGGAGTACAAGAAGCTTCGTCGGGCTTGGTCGTCTGCGGCAGAGGAGGAGCGTCACAATGTCGATGCCGAGCGGTGGTTTTCGTCCTCACGCCTCAAAAAAGTAGACGAGGTATCGGTCGCCTACAAGCACACGGTCACGATCGAGGATCTCACTTGTCGGGCGCTTTCATTCTCGATCACATCTCCCGCGGTAGTTGGCGACCGGCGGCCGCAGTTCGAAGCAGATGTCCGAACTCGGCTTGGGCCGTTTGCGCAAGGCGAACTAATTGAAGAGGAATTGACGGTAAAAGCAACCGTCTTCGGATAGAAACTAGAGCAAACGGCGCGGTTTCGATTTTGAGAGCCGCCTTTCGAGTCGTGCTTTGCGATGCGTTAGTTCTGGACTTAAGTTGAAGGACAGCGCTTCATTCGTGAATTCCAGAGCAAGCCCATAATTGCGCTCTTCGTGCTCGTAATACTTTGCAAGCTCTACAAACGCACAGGAGCGGTATTCGTTACTGCATCCGGCAAGTTCAGTGAAAACCTTCAGCGCGGCATGCGGCCGCTGTAGTTTTTTTTCGAGTAGCGCGATGTCCCACAGAGCTTTAAAGAGAAAGCGATCCGGCAGGCCGCTGTCGACGGCACGTTTCAGCAACTCCAAACCTTTTTCCGGTTCATTGGCGGCAATCAGCCAGCGTGCAATGCCGGAAAGATCCTCACCTCGTCTTACTCCCAAACGCCCCAAAGCCTCGTGGCCAGTATCACGGAAGGCAGCAGGAACGATGGCAGTCAGGCAGGCAAGAGTCAATATGTCAATTGCATTGTGGTGGAACACCGGCATCAACCGGTGCGCTTCGCGTGAGCGAAGATATTCGAAATATACGTACGGAATCATCTCGCCAGGCAAATCGCCTTCGCGATAAAAGCCGAGTATCTGCTGTTCCAACTGCATGAGCCGGCAGCTTTCCAGCCGCAGCTTCCACAATCTGCGTGCGCCGTGAAGCAGGTCCAGGTGGGCCAGCCGGCTGAATGGCGGCTTATAGCGGCACATGCGATAGCGCGTTTCAAGCAACGGTTGATCGTAAGTTTTTCCGTTGTACGTTATGAGAACGTCAAAGCCGGCTAAGTAATCGGTAAGCGCGGCAAGTACGCTGATCTCTTCCGCATATTCGCGCATAAAGAATTGGCGCAAGTGAAAGCCTTTTGTTGTGATTCTGCCCACGCCAATGAGGAACGCATAGGTTCCGGACCCGCCCGCTAGACCCGTGGTCTCTGTATCGAGAAACGCCCAACGCTCGCAATCGGTCGATGGCACCTCCCCATCGCCTAGCGCATCCATCAAGTCCGGCGGCAACTCAGCAAGGCTTCCAATGTCTGTCGCGCCATGTTGTCTGTTTGCTGGAAAGAGCCGCTCAGTCTGATAGTGTTCGCCGAATTGATTCTGTACTACTTCGCCATCTGCCCATTCTTCGATTCGTGAACGCACCGGCTCTGACGGCGCAATTTCCTCTTCAGTTATCGGCTCGGCTTGAAACTGCGGAGCCGCAAAACTTCGTTGTGTAAACCTGAGGTCAATAGCGGCAATCCGCTGCTTAAGCCGGGCAAGCTGTTCCTCGGTATTGAGCATGGTATTCGCTATTTCTTTGCCATTATAACGACAATGCTCAAACTGCGAATTTTCCTGCTTTTCTGTCTTCCCTGCGCTCTTTTTGCGCAATTCGATATGAAGTCGCACTACACAAAGCGCGAATACAAGATCGCCATGCGCGATGGAGTGCATCTCTTTACGGCTGTCTATGTACCGAATGATGCCTCGCCTTCACAGAAATATCCGTTTCTGATGACTCGCACACCGTATGGCGTAAGCCCTTATGGCGAAGATAAATTTCCCCGTCAGCTTGGACCCGGAGTCAAATTCGCGGAGGATGGCTATATCTTTGTCTATCAGGATGTGCGCGGCCGCAACATGTCTGAAGGCAAATTCGTGGAGATGCGGCCGGAGCCCGACCATTTAGAAGGCACTGAAATTAGCGAAGCGAGCGACACCTACGACACTATCGAGTGGCTGCTCAAAAACGTGCCGAATAATAACGGGCGGGTCGGCTTGGTAGGAACTTCGTATCCGGGCTTTTATACGAGTGCCGGGACAATCAATGCGCATCCTGCTTTAGTTGCGGCATCTCCGCAGGCGCCCATGGCCGACATCTACATGGGCGATGACGCATATCACAACGGCGCGTTCTTCTTAATCGCCAACTTCAGTTTCTATACCGCATTCGGCAAGCAGAACAATCCGGAAATACCAATGCGTGAAAGCCGGTTCGACTATGGCACCCAAGACGGTTATCAGTTCTACTTGAACATGGGGCCACTGGTTAATTCCGACGAGAAATACTTTCAATTCAAAAACCCGTATTGGACCGATTGCTACACACACACGACATACGACGAGTTTTGGCGCAGCCGCGACGTTTTGCCGCATTTGAAGAACATCAAACCAGCGATTTTGGTGGTCGGCGGTTGGTTCGATGCCGAAGACCTGTCGGGAACTCTGAAAACGTTTAGAGCTATTAATAAGCAATCGCCGGGCTCCTCGGACCAACTCGTGATGGGGCCTTGGGTGCATGGCGGCTGGAATCGCTTGCCTGGCGATAACTTGGGCGATCTCTCGTTTGGATCAAACAATTCCGGATTTTTTCAAGACGAGATTGAATTGCCTTTTTTCCGCCATTACTTAAAGAATGCGGACGATGCCGCGCTACCCAAAGCGTACATGTTCGAAACGGGGAAAAATGTTTGGCGTAAAGAACAGCAATGGCCTCCGGCAAATGTCATTCCCCGCAAGCTCTACTTCCAAGCAGATGGCAAATTGAGCTTTGCCGCCCCGTCTCAAAATGCTGGCTTTGACGAGTATGTCAGTGATCCCGCAAATCCGGTGCCTTTTTACAGCCAGCCCACATTGTCCATGGCTCGCGAATATATGGATGCGGACCAGCGCTTCGTGCAAGGGCGTCCGGACGTTTTGACGTATGAGACCGAACCGCTGGCAGACGATCTAACAGTTGCCGGGCCAATCTCGCCGAAGCTCTTCGTGTCGACGACCGGAACGGATTCGGATTTTGTAGTGAAACTAATTGATGTTTATCCCGAGACAACTGGCGATTCGTTAAGCGGCTATGAACAATTGGTGCGCGGAGAGCCTTTCCGCGGTAAGTTTCGAAACAGTTTTGAACATCCGGAACCGTTCCAACCGGGCGAGATTGCGCAAATTCAGTTCGCGATGCCCGACATCTTTCACTGCTTTCAAAGAGGCCATCGCATTATGATTCAGGTGCAAAGTTCCTGGTTCCCCCTTGCTGACCGCAATCCGCAAACATTTACCGATATTCCGAATGCGAAGGCTGCCGATTTTCAGAAGGCGACCGAGCGGCTATATCGATCGAGCGATCACGCTTCGTTTGTAGAGTTTGGAGTTGAGCCCTGAAACATGTCTTTTACCAGTCCAAATCCAGAGCCGCAGAAGCCACAAGCAAAATTTCAGACGATCTTGCGATACACGTGGCTCGCGGTGGCCATAGCGGTGCTATATGTCGGGTGGGTATTCTACTCGCGCCATGAGCGGCAGAAAGCATCGGAGGCGGAGTTAGCGAAACAGAAGCAGCAAAAGATCGAGCGCGAGAACAGACAAATCTTCGGATCGGGTGAGATTCAATTTACAACGTTCAGCGCTGATAGCGGAGTTTTGCGGCCTGGACAGACGACCCAACTTTGCTACGGAATAGTCAATGCCGTGCGCGTCGAGATCGATCCGCCTATTGAACAGGCGAAGCCAACCTATCATCACTGCGTTGAGATCGCGCCGAAAGCCACTACAACTTACACGATTAAGGCGACAGACGCAAAAGGTAACACAAAATCGGAATCGCTAACAGTGCAGGTTCACTAACGCCAAATGAGCGGAAAGGGGCACCAGCGGCAAAGTGCCCCCTTGGCAGCCTTGCGCTACCGGCGGTGTCCCCAGTGTCCCCTCACCCAATAGCGGCCGTGCGGGCCATACGCCCAGTTGCCGCCAATCCAAAAAGCTCCGGCGAATGGCGCTGCTCCAATATAGCCGTCCTCATACGGCGTCGCATATGTGTCTCCGTACGGGGCGGGAGCGGTGTATGCGTATGGATCGACATACGGGGCCGGAGCAACATAACCCGAATAGTAGCCAGGGCCGGCGCCGAAATATGCGCCGCCTCCGCGATAGCCATAATCGCGATAACGATATCCGTCGTGATAGTACCCGTGATCCCCGCCTCGATAGTTTTCGTGGCGCCCGCCGCGATGATCGTCTGAGTGGTACCCATGATCTCGTCCATCAGCAGCAAAAGTAGCTGAGGAAAGTGCCAGCAAGCCGGCCAGTGCGAAAGCAAGTTTGTTTTTCATCTTGCAACTCCTGCCTATAAAACGCGCAGGTGAGTTCACATGGTACTTGTTTCACGTATGTTTAATGATCTATCCCACCGTCCGGCTATGCTCAATGCCGAAATAACGTGAGGAGGCAGAATGGGCCTGGATTGCTAAGATCGAAGAAACGGAAAGGTGGCCGAGCGGTTGAAGGCACCGGTCTTGAAAACCGGCAACGGGGGAACTCGTTCGTGGGTTCGAATCCCACCCTTTCCGCCAGAGTTCCTTTGAGCCCAACATCAAGGCTCTCGGCACTCAACGGAGGCACGCCAGCCTTCGACAACGTCCACGGCTCAATCCCCGTCAACGGCTCCGCACCAATCTATTCTGCAATACAATGTGAGATCCATTCCTGGATCTCATCAGATGAAGAAACAACAGCGGAGTGGTTGTTCTGGGCTGTTCACGTTTGGCGTGGTCATGTGCCTGATATTCGCGCCGCGCAGGCAAATGCGGCAATGAGATGACGCCGATTATGAATGAGTCTACGGCTCGTTCCGATCCGATTGAAGCCACTTTTGCCGCGCCCAGAGAGGCAGAAACTTTGGAGTAGTCACAAGATAGCGTCTCCATAATCGAGCGGGTTCGCTCAATAGGCGGAAGAGCCATTCGAGGCCATTGCGCTGCATCCAAGCGGGCGCCTGCCGAATTCGCCCCGCGTGAAAATCGAACGCAGCGCCCACACCGATGAGGGTTATACCGGGGAAACTGCTTCGATGCTCGTACATCCAACGTTCCTGCTTTGGCGTGCTGACGCCTACGAAGACGATGTCGGCGTCGGATTCACGGATTTGAGCCTCGACAGCCCGATCTTCCTCGGGCGTTAACTCACGAAACGGGGGCGAGTAACATCCGGCTATCTTCAAACTTGGAAGGCGTTCTGTCAAACGATTTTTCAAGAGGGAAAGTGTTTCTTGGCGAGCGCCATACAAAAAGATGCGATGCCCCATCTCCGCGGCACGCTTGCAGATTTGCAACATCAATGTCGGTCCGTACACGCGCTGCTGGTTGTGATATCCAAACGAGCGCAATGCCCATACAACAGGCATGCCGTCCGGCGTGACGATATCCGCCGCATTTATAAATCGCGCAATGTCCGGATCTTCTTTCGCCAAGATGATGCCGTGCACTGACGTAACACAGATGTAATGGCCTGCTGCTGCCGGTGAGTTTTTCCGTTCAGCTGCCCAGGAAATGCAAATCTCGACGACCTCCGCGTAGTTGGTTGTGCTGATCCCTACAGACACAACCAACTGCTTTTTAGGAAGCTCGCAACACATGTAACTGCATGTTCCGGAGATCTTCAGGTTCGGCCGGTATTTCCCTCATGGCATTCTGGTTTTACCACGGACGGTAGCAGCGCAGACGTCGAATCCGGTCAGTTGATTCTTCGTTGTAGCCCTTCAGGTGCGAATGTTTGCCCAACTTTTGGTAACCTAATCAGCCGCTTTCGGCTACGAGCCAAAGGAGCCTCCGCGGGGGTTGGGCAAATAGCAAATGATATGGGCGCTCGAAGCCCACATAGTTGATAACCGTAAGCCAAGCTTCCTGTCCGCGTGCAACTGCTGGCGAAAAATCTTTGGAGCTACGTAAGAACCAAAGGGCTGTGCAAGACTACCTCAGTCGGGAGGCTCGAAGAACAGCCTTTTGGATCTCACTCGACAGAACGCCTTATACCATGAGGCCACGGCAGAGTTCGACGCTGCTATTCACCGTCTCGCCAGAGCTTACGAAGCAGACTGCGACAAGCAGCAGGATCTCCTTCAGGAGATAAATATCGAGCTTTGGCGGAGCTTCTGTGATTTTGACGGACGCTGTAGCTTGCGAACTTGGGTCTATCGAATCGCGCATAACGTGGGCGCCACCCACATAACCCGAAGCCGTCGAGCTTCTGCTCAACTCGTCGATTTGGACACCATGGCCCTTGGCAATGCACAGGGAAACTGGCAGCTCGAAGCCGATCGTCGCCTCTCGGCTGGCACCCTCTTCGATCTAATCTATCGGCTGAAGCCGCTAGATCGGCAGGTCATTCTCATGCACCTCGAAGGTGAAGCCGCCGCAAGCATCGCCGAGATCACTGGGCTAAGCGCAAGCAATGTCGCAACCAAAGTGCACCGAATCAAAAAGCTGTTGAAACAGCAGCATTTCCAAGGAGCAAGCAATGCAGTCAAATGATTCTGAGGAACTTCAGAAGGTATGGAAAGCCCAGGAAGAGAGACAAAACCTACGAATCAAAGTTAAAGCCGACGAGATTGCGTGTCTGGTCCAATCTCGACAGAAGCTGAATGCGTTTGCGCACTGGAGCGCGGTTATTGTGATGGGCTCCTTGGCTGTGGGATTTCTCTACAACGTCTGGTCGGCAGACCAGCCCTGGATTCGGTTCGGACAGGCCTGGGCATTCGGCTTGTTCGCTTATGTCTTAGGAATGGAATTAGAGCACGGCGGTGGTAGGAAGGGGGTCAATGAGCCGTGCGTGCGCTTTCTTGAGCGGCAACACGAAGAACGTGCAAAAGGCTATCTCCGTATTCGCCGCCGGTTATGGCTTCTGATGCCCAGTGTCGCAGCGTGTTGGTTAGGTAGAGGCCCACTGATTGCTGCTCGAACGAGAGGTCTTGATCCTGCCTCTTGGCTTTTTCGATTCTGCGCAGGGCCATTGCCATTTATTCTCGTCATTGCTGGGCTCGTGCTAGTTTGGTTCGCCTTCGGGTCCGCCGCAGCGAAAGCGAGGCATGATGCGGAGAAGATCCGCGCCAGTGTCGCGGGCTAAGGAAGGATCCCGGCATTCCTGCGTAACACGCAAACCGGCGGCAAGCAGGATAACATCGTAGCCCAGCTTATGAAGATTGGCTTCGTTTCGCAGAATCGAAGTTTAAACGGTCCCAACGCAATTGGCTCTGTTTCGTAAGATGCCCGAGGCGCCGGCTTAGATGGCTGTGATCCGTAAAATGGCGCCACCGCCGTCACTCATACAATCGGAACGCAAATAGCGTGTCGCCCGCGGCAACAAGAATGTATTGATGCCCGTCCAACATGTACGTCTCCGGCGCGTTCGAAACCTGCCCGATCCGTGAATGCCAGAGGATCTTAGAGGTCTCTGGATCATAAGCAACTAGGTTGCCTCCCGCGTCGCCGGCAAAGAGAAGTTTGCCCGCTGTCGTAAGAATGCCGTTGCCGCCACCATAAGATTGGATGCCGGGGTATCGATGTCGCCACGCCACTTCGCCCGTCTGATAGTTAATCGCAGTCAGGTAAACGCCAGCCGACCCGACGCCCACCTCTTCTTTTCCGCCTAGGCCCATCGCGCCGCGCGGATCGGTCTCGGTCAAGTAATACATAGCGTAAGAGTCGCTCTGCGGAACATAGAAGAGCCCGGTTTCCGGATCGAAGCTCGGCGGAGGCCAGTTCGTAATGCCGCCGTTGGCGGGCGAAACCAGCGCGCCGCCAATGTCGTAATCTTTGGCGGGAATACGCACGGGTTCGCCGCGCTCATCCACGCCCTTCGACCAGTTCGCCGTCTGGGAATATTTGCCCGTTACCAGATGTTCGCCGGTCACGCGGTCGAGGGTAAAAAAGTATCCGTTGCGAGTCGCCTGAATTACCAGCTTCCGCATCTTGCCATTGAAAGGAGCGTCAACCAGAATAGGCGTCTGCGCGGAATCCCAATCGTGTGTATCGTGCGGAGAAGTTTGAAAATGCCAGACTAGCTTGCCGGTATCCACGTTGATCGCGACCAGCGAACAGGTATAAAGGTTGTCTCCCGGTCCGCGGCTCTGCGATGTGTATGCAGGCGTTGGATTGCCTGTTCCAAGGATGTACAGGTGCGTCTCGGGGTCATAGCTACCCGGAATCCACATCTGTCCGCCGCCATGCTTCGCTGCGTCTAGGTTCGCCCAAGTTTCTAATCCGGGATCGCCCTTCTTTTGCGGCGTGGCGTACCAGACCCACTGCAGATCGCCCGTTTCGGGATCGAACGATTGCAACGGAGCCGGCGCGTCTAAATCGTCTCCTGTCCCGACAAGCACGTGATTGCCGATAATGATCGGGGCATCGGTTGAAAAATATTGCTGATTAAAGTCGGCGATGACCTTGTGCCAGCGTTCTTTTCCGGTGCGCGCATCGAGCGAGACCAGGTAGTCGTCCGGCGTTTCCATGTAGAGCCAGTTACCCCACATGCCAAGACCACGATTGCCGATGTGCGTGCCGCCCTTTGTCTTCCAGAAGTAGTGCCAGATCTCGTGTCCATCGCGCGCATCCACAGCCCATGCGTTATCGGGCATTGAGAAATACAAAATGCCGTTTACTTCAAGGATGGAGGCTCGAACGCTAGTGCCGCCACCGAATCCGCCAGTGTTGACGTTGCCAGGCCCTTCGCCGCCTACAATTACTGACGAGCCGCCGCGAAATCCACCGCCGCCTGGACCCGGTGTAACTCTCGAAGCCCATGCCAAAGTCAGTTGCTTGACGTTCGATTGGTTGATCTGAGTCAGCGAACTATAGCGCTTGCCGGTGTAGTCGCCCGAATAAGTCGGCCAGGAGTCGGATAGCGGCTTCAATATGTCAGCCGGATTCAGCCCTTGGGCGGCCGCGATCGCGGCAAAGACACAGACCGTAGAGGCAGCTATGAACAGAGGCTTACGAAGTCTCATTTGATGGTTTCCAGATAGGCAGTGATGTCGTGGATTTCTTTGTCTGTATATTTCGCCAGTAACTGACGATGCGGCTCAAGTGGATCGTGGATGGTAACCTTCGGTTCGTCGCCGTTGCGGGCGAATGTGCGTTCATAGCCGTCCGAATCGATCAATGTCACGTTGAAATCATCAATGCGGCTCAGCTTGCCTTCTATCGTTTCACCGGAGGGCATCGTGACGCTTACAGTAGTAGGCGCTACATGTGTGGACGATCCTTCTTGGCCCATCATGCCGCGCCCGCCGGCGCCCGGCATAATCCAGGCTTGCTGCATTGTCCGGGGATCGTCGAATCGGGACGCGAATGCTTTTAGGTCGCCTGTGACCGAGTGACAGGAGCCGCATATCGTCTGAAATGTGGCTTTGCCCTGCGTCGCATCTCCAACCAGAATGCTGGGTGGTTTTTGCCGCGAGATGTCGTATCCGCCGACCTTAAAGCTGTGAAGAAACGCCGCGATGTCGGATATCTGCGCCATAGTCAAATCAAACTTCGGCATGCCTCGATCGACACGGCCGTTCTGAATGACCGGCGCGATGGTCTCGCCGTCCTTATCATTTAAGACCAATTGCGAACGAATCAGGTTTGGACCGCCCTCACCTCCGCGCGCATCGGAGCCATGGCAGAAACTACACGTCACCCCGAAAGTGACTTTCCCGCGTGCCGCTTTCTCACTGTCTACCTCGTGCGTGGGATAAGCGGAAGGCCTTTCGCGCGTGGCTGCTCTACGCCCTCCTATGACTGTTCCGGGAGTTCCTTGTCCAGGACCTGCCGGCGCGCCTGCAGGCGGAACTTGCGTATTTCCGCCGCGATCCGGCGGTGTTTGGGCCTGGCTTGCGGCAGGATTGGTCTGCGGCGGATTTTGTGCAGCCAACAGCGTCATGCCCGCCGTAGCGGTTGCCAACAGTGCTCCTGCGATACAAGTGCTAAAGCGCAAATTGATCTCCCAAAACAAATTTTACGGCGTCAAGCGTAGGACAGAATTATGCTGCTGATTGCTCAACCGCTTTCGCACCCAGCAGCTATGGCGGTGCCGGCTAAGCGAGCGCCTGCTTCATGTACTCCATGCATTTTTTTGTTTCTTCGACAGACGTCCCCGTTCCTCTATATTCGTACTCGATCAGGGCTGGAATCGGATACTGCGTCTCTTTTAGCAAAACCAGCACTTGTTTAATGGGAGTATCGCCTTCGCCGAACGGCATGTTCGGACCGTCGTTCCGCTTCCTGTCCTTTATGTGCAGGTGCGTGATGTGGTCATGGTGCTCTTTGATGAACGCGACCGCATCGAAGTTCGCCGCGGTGAAGTGACCGATATCCAGATTCGTCTTAAAGTACTTCGACATCTGCCAGGCTTTGGCGAATGTTTCCGGACTTGAGAATTCGTTCGGATCTTTTGTATTCGAATGCCCGTGAAACGCCACCACAATCTTGTACTTTTCGGAAAACGGAAGCAGCCTCTGCATCATCGAAAGCTGCGTAGACGCGGCAATGATGCCCACACCCAGCGCCTTGGCCTGTTCGAACGTCTTTCCAAGCTCATCATCAGTGAAGTCGTCTCGGTAGTTGACCGTATAGGCATAGATGTCGATTCCAGCGTCGTCGAATTTCTTTCGCACATTGTGGAAATAGTCCATCGGCGTCGAAAGTCGCCACTCGCGCAGATCGTCGCGCGCTTTCTTGGCTTCCGGGCTGTTCATCCTGGCTCGCATGCGCTCCTGCATGACCTTTGGATCAACCGGCTGTCCGCTTTGCGCTCCCGGCGGCCGTCCTCCACCGCCCCCTGGCAGCGCTCCCGACACAGCTTCGATAGTGGGTGAAAACAATTCGGTGATGCCGGCGCCGCAATCGGTAAGCGCTTGAATCGTTGCCGGAATGCGCTGTTCAACCGGCATGCGCAGCATATCGCGGAAGCTGTACGTGCACGCGCCCAGCCGCACGCCGTGGACGGTCGAGTTGATTCGCGCCCAGGCAAGAGACGCCGGAATGCCGGCAAGAACGGTTTTCCCAAAGGTTCTTCTGGTGACCATAAGAGCTTCCTATATATATCGCAGGCGTGAGAAATGTGAACTATCGTTTCACCGCGATGACACCCCAAGGACCGCCCGGCACGCTGATCTTCTTCGTCACAGTTTGGCTCGCTACGTCTACCACGGTGACATCGTTTGACGGACCATTCGCCGTAAACAGAGTTTTTCCGTCGGGCGACAGAGCGATTCCCCAAGGCCGTTTTCCCACTTCGAATGATGCAATAGGTTTGTTCGTTCCCGTATCGACAACGAACACCTTTCCCGCCCGGCCAGTCGTGACATAGAGTTTGGACCCATCAGACGAAAGCGCGAGACCCATCGGTTTGATTTGACCCGGCTTGCCTAGAGAAATCTCTTTCTGCTTCAGATTCTTGACCGCGTCAAAAAGAACGACTGCCCCATCGTTTTCCGCATTCACGTAACCATGCTTCCCATCCGGCATGAAAACGATGTTCCGAGGTCGTCGCCCTACCTTGAAAGTCTTCAACAGCTTGCCTGGGTCGGGGTTGATAACCGCCAGGGTGCCTTCATCTTCAGAAGTCGAATAAACAAGCTTTCCGTCCGGAGTAATAGTTACGCCTTCAGGCTCATCGCCCGTGCGGATGGTTTGAGTTACTTTTCCCTGTGCTACATCGACAAAGCTAATACCCGATGCATCTTCATTGGATACATAGATGGTCTTGCCGTCCTGACTGACCGCGAAGTTTTCCGGATCGGAACCGGCTTGCATCACTCGCACGAGTTTGTTCGTTGCGACATCGAAAACGCCAATGCCGTCCGCGCTTTTATCGGGAGGCGGAAGATTACTTTCGTCCACTCCTGGGCCTTCTGGGGGCGAGCCGCTCAACGCGACATAAATAGTTTTCCCATCGGGACGGGCGTGAATCCCTCGCGGGCGTTTACCCAAATGGACCGTAGTTACGACCGTAAAAGTAGTCGGGTCAATAACGGTCAAGTCGCCCGAGATCTCGTCGGAAACGTAAATGCCATAGGCTGCCGACGGGCTCAAACTAGCAACAGGGGTGGAAGAACTTGGGGACGTTGTGCTTGTTGTCGTCGTTGTCGGCTTTGAACAGCCCGTTAGAATCAGCACAACTAACGTGCTCAAGATAGTCGAGTGCGCACTGAACCTTTTCATCACTCTCCCTTGAAGTTGAAATCCACGATGCTCTTGCCGGAAGGAGGCACCGTAACGGACTTCTCCTGTGACCCGAGCGCTTCCTGCCAGGCGCCTATTGTGTAAGTCCCCGGCGGAAGGTTCTTTAATTCAAAGGAGCCGTCCGTGCCGGTCACCGCGAAATAGGGATTATCTACAACTCCAATCCAGGCGTGCATCCAGCCATGAATGTTACATTTCACGCGGATCATAACTTCGGGATTCGTAAACTTTCTTTCAATAGGAGGCGCTCCCGCAGACTGGCTGTGATTCCACTCGCGATTGTCGTGCGGCCGTGGATGAATGTTGTGCGTAACTGGGTCCGAATTGGTCACGCGCAATACTTGACCCACTTGGATGCCCAGCACTCGCGGAATAAACCAGCATCCGTGTTGATCGATCGTAACCGGAGCGGACGGAGGCTCAAAGGTCTTGCCCGCTAAGCCGCTCTTCACATAAACAAACACGTTGGAAAGCGTGCCATTGCGGTTCAAGATTTCCGACTCGTCATAAACGGGCGATTTGTGCAGCGCTTCGCATTGCGGATCTTCATCCATATCCACCTTTTTGCGCGCCGGTCGTTTACCAGTGAACGAAACCTTGCCGCCGAGCGTTCCCGCTGTTGTTGGATCGACGCGAAAATAGACAGGCTTTTTCTCAACCGGCGCCGTTGCCGTTTTGCTCTGCTGCGTCGGACTTGAGCAGCCGGTCAGGATCATTGCGGCGGCGCTTGCAACCGCGATCAGTATTTTCATCGCGATGCCGTCGTGACGGGCGCACCCGCATTGGTGGGCTGCGTTCCCGTTAGAGCGTTCAAGAACGCTACCAGATCGCTGCGGTCCTGTGCGGAAAGTTCCAGCGGCACGATCTCCTTGTCGAGATAAGGATTCGAATTTCCTCCGCCGACATAATAGTCGACGACGTCTTTCAACGTCTTCTCGCTTCCATCGTGCATGTAAGGCGCAGTCATAGCGACATCGCGAAGGGATGGAGTGCGAAACGCTCCCTTATCAGCCGGATTCTTTGTAACCACATAACGGCCTAGATCGGTCAAGTTTCCTTCTGAGTCCACGCCGATTCCAATGTTGTGAAATTTGTCATCGGTAAACAGAGCATATTTTTCGCCGATGGTGTGGCAAGTGGCGCAATTGCCGCGCTTCTTGTCGGTAAATACAGCCAGACCGCGAATCGCCGCCGGACTCATTGCCGTTTTGTCGTGACCATATTGATAACGATCAAAAGGAGAATCGCCGCTCAGTAATGTGCGCTCAAAGCTGGCAATCGCCTTCTGAATCTTATCTATAGTAATTGGGCCGGGCCCGAACGCCTTACTGAATGCGGCGCGATATTGCTCAACCCGGTTCAGTTTTTCCACACTGATTTCATGTGGCTGATTCATCTCCACTCGGTTAGCCATCGGGTTACCCGCTTGATCTTCCAAACTTCTTGAGCGGCCATCCCAAAAATCCGTTGGATAGTAAGCGGCGTTCAGAATAGTCAGCGCATTGCGCAGTCCCTGTGCGCCTGCGTCTCCGGTTGAGACACGGCGGCGATCCGTAAACATCAGAGTCGGATTGTGGCAGCTCGCACACGAAAGATTGTTGTTACGCGAAAGAATCGGATCGTAATACAGCATGCGCCCCAGCGCGACGGTGTTCACTGTAGGCGGATTATCCGTAGGCACAGGCAATGGCGGCAGTCCCAACGGAACTTGAATCGTCAGTGCAGGGCCAATTGGCCTGGCCGACATTGTTTCTTGTTTATCTTTCGAGCAGGCGGAAAACAGCAGCGCGAAAGACACACTTATTACCACCTTGCCGCGGTTTGACCGGTTGTGACTCGCTCTCAAATTCCAGGGTATCGCTTGAATCCGGATAAACTTGATGTGAGCGGACTGACGAAATGCGCCGCGTCTTCCGCTAGCAAGGAGTTTAATGCCACTCTCATTCAGACTTCTGATTGCCGCAAGTGTCCTTTTTGTAAGTGCAAGTGCATGGGCGCAGGATGACGCGCCGCCCACATCGGACGTGCCGCCAATACTTAAAATAGGTTCGCCCGCACCGGATTTCAGCCTGCCCGCTGTTGATGGCAAGACCTACAGCCTGAAGGATTTTGCATCCAGTAAGATTCTGTCTATCGTATTCACCTGCGACCATTGCCCGGTTGCGCAGATGTACGAAAAGCGAATTAAGCAACTCGCCGCCGATTACAAGAATCGTGGCGTCGCCTTGGTAGCGATCAATCCGAACGATTCCAAAGCCGTGCATTTAAGCGAAATGGGCTATACCGATCTTGGCGATTCTCTTCCGGAAATGAAGATTCGCGCACAGTATCGGCACTTCAATTTTCCCTATTTGTCCGATGGTGCAACACAATCGGTCGCAAAGAAATACGGACCTACAGCGACGCCGCACGTCTTCATTTTTGATAGCAAGCGAATCTTGCGCTATGAAGGCCGCGTCGACAGTAATCCTCGTGAGGAACTGGCAACCAAACACGAAGCGCGTGACGCCCTTGATGCGCTGCTTGCCGGCCGTCCTGTTACGGTCACCGATACGCCCGCAGTGGGCTGTTCCACTAAATGGGCTTATAAAGAGGTGGGCGCCAATGCAGAGATCGCACAAGGCGAGCAGCAGCAAGTCAATATCGAATTGGCTTCGGTCGATCAGCTTAAACAACTCCGAAAGAATGCCGGCACCGGCAAATTGGTGTTAGTTAACTTTTGGGCTACCTGGTGTGGACCGTGCGTAGCCGAGTTTCCGGAATTGCAAAAAATGGTTCGTATGTACCGGCAGCGTGCGCTAAACATCGTCACTGTCAGCATCAACGCACCCGACGAAAAGGCGATGGTGCTGTCTTTCTTGAAGGAGCAGCATGCAATCAATCGCAACCTGCTTTTTAATGGCAACGACGCTGCCGACATCATGCCTGCCTTCGGCGATACCGGCTGGAACGGCGGTGCGCCATTTACCGTTTTGATCGGGTTAAACGGTGAGGTCCTTTACAAAACTCAGGGGGAGATGAATGCGCTCGAATTAAAACGCGCCATTCTGAAAAATCTTCAGGACGATCATTACATCGGGCAGCACGCTTATTGGAATAGCTCCTTTTAGCGGCATGCCGCGGTCACAACTTAAAAAACCCGGCACCCGCAAAATCGCATCAAATTGACAAGAGTAGCGAGCGTCCTCGGCTCGAAAAAATGCAACTCAAAACGGCGCTTGTAATCGATCCCTCGACTGATATTCGCGAGCGGCTCGCTCAAATTCTTCTTGCTCCCGAGTGGACTATCCGCGAAGCGAATAACAATACTGCGGCGCTCGAACTTGCGCAATCCACCATCTTTGATCTCATCATCACCGATCAGACTAGTGCCGCAAAGGAAGATGTCCGGTTCCTCCAATCAATAAGAGACTTGCATCCGGAAACTCGCGTGATCATATTGACCGACGAAGGCACTCCGCAAGACGTTCTGGATGCCATTCGCGAAGGCGCGTTCAGTTACTTCTCGCGGCCGTTTTCTCTCGAATCGCTCTCGGAAGCTGTCCGCAGCGCCATGAATGCGCCGTCCTGGCATGACGGTATTGAAGTCGTATCGGGCACTCCTCATTGGGTTCGTCTGATCGCTCGCTGCGATCTCGAAACAGCCGACCGGCTGATGCGTTTCGTTCACGAAATGATCGACCTGCCCGAAGAAGAGAAACACACGGTAGCTGCCGCGTTGCAGGAGCTGTTAATGAACGCAATGGAATACGGCGGTAAGTTCGATCCCCAGCATTACGTGGAGCTTTCCTACATACGAACAAAGCGGGCAGTCGCCTGCCGCGTCAAGGATCCCGGCGAAGGCTTTTCGCTGGACGAGATTCATCACGCGGCCGTCTCAAATCCGCCCGGCGATCCTCTACGCCATCTAAACTACCGCGAAGCCGGAAGGTTGCGGCCTGGAGGTTTCGGTATTTTGCTGTCGCGCAATATGGTCGATGAGCTGTTCTACAACGATAAAGGCAATGAAGTAGTGATGATCAAGTACGTCGATCAACCCGCGTCGAAGCAAGCAAAATAAGCTTGCAAGTATCTCTTAATCGCCTATACTGCGAGCATGAGTGCGCCTGCGGTTTCGAACAAAACCAGTAAAAACGCCAGTACAACAACAACTCAAGTTCAACTAAAAATCAACGGCGAACAACGCACTCTTCAAATTGATCTGCGCACCACCTTACTGGATGCGTTGCGTGAAGATCTCGCGCTCACCGGAAGCAAAAAGGGCTGCGATCACGGCCAATGTGGCGCCTGCACTATTCACATCAATGGCCGTAGAGTGCTCGCATGTCTTTCGCTCGCTATTGCATTTCAGCACGATGAGATCACTACCATCGAAGGCCTTTCAAATGCGTCCGGACTTCATCCTATGCAGGAAGCTTTCCTGGAATGCGATGGCTTTCAGTGCGGATATTGCACTCCAGGCCAAATTATGTCTGCAGTTGCAATGCTGGAAGAGGCGCAGGCAGGCGTTCCCAGCCACGCGACGCCCGATGTCGCGCATCCTCCTTCCGCCCATGAGCTTTCAAACGAAGAGATCCGTGAGCGCATGAGCGGTAATATCTGCCGCTGTGGCGCATATCCCAACATCGTTGAAGCAATCCGCCAGGTGGGCAATTTGAAACAGGAGAAGCACTAGATGCAGCCGTTCTCGTTTGTCGAAGCGAATAGCGTGTCTGAGGCGTTGCAAGCCGCCGGCGTATCGTCCGCAACGTTCTTCGCCGGTGGAACGACGCTTATCGATCTGATGAAGATCGATGTAATGACTCCTGCTCAATTAGTGGATGTCAACCGGTTGCCTCTCTCTTCCATCGAGGAAGCGCAGGACGGAATTATCGTCGGCGCTAATGTGCGCAACAGCGACCTGGCGCATCATCCATTAGTCCGCGAACGCTTCCCAGTGTTGTCGGAAGCATTGTTGGCAGGCGCATCGGCGCAGATTCGCAACATGGCTAGCACCGCCGGAAATCTGCTGCAGCGTACGCGTTGCCCATACTTCCGCGATGTGCAATCCGCGTGTAACAAGCGCCACCCCGGCTCCGGTTGTGATGCCCTATCCGGGTTCAATCGCAGCCATGCTGTATTGGGGACAAGCAGTCATTGCATTGCGGTTCACCCGTCAGACATGTGCGTGGCGCTCATGATTTTGGACGCCAAAATTTCGACTCAACGTCGCGACGGCACCACACGCGAAATTCCTTTGAACGATTTCTATCTGCTGCCGGGCGACACTCCGGAACGTGAGAACGTGTTAGAACCGGGCGAGTTGATTACCCATGTTCACGTGCCGAATAGTGACGTGGCAAAGCGCTCTCATTATCTGAAAGTGCGCGATCGCGCCAGTTACGAATTCGCGCTTGCGTCTGCCGCGGTTGCTATCCGCACGGACGGCTCGAGAATCGTCGGCGCGAAAGTGGCTTTAGGCGGCATCGCAACCATTCCCTGGCGCTCGCGCGAAGCAGAAGCGGCGCTTATAAATAAGCCTGCCACCCACGAGACGTTTCAGGCTGCTGCTGAAGTTGCGTTAGCTGACGCGAAACCGCAAAAACATAATGCGTTTAAGATTCCGCTCGCGAAGCATACGTTCATAGCGGCGCTCGACGAACTCATACATCGCGGTTAGGAGGGCATGCGAAATGGCTGCAACAGTAATGGGACCGTCCGTCAACCGGATCGACGGACGCAAAAAAGTCACTGGAACCGCGCAGTACGCAGTAGAAATGGTTCTGGGAGAAATGGCGTTCGCCGTTCTGGTGGGTAGCGCCAAGCCGGGCGGCAGGATTCTAAGCATTGATACAGAAGCAGCGGAGCAAGCCCCCGGCGTGTTGCTGGTAATGACCCACAAAAATGCGCCGCGGCTGGGCGATATGCCGACCGACATGCAATCCGGCGGACTTGTTGCCGAGGAACGGCCGCCTTTAGCCGACGACCGAATCTTTCACACCGGTCAGTACATCGCGATGGTCGTTGCGGAGCGCATAGAGCAAGCGACGTATGCTGCTTCTCTGTTGAAAATCGAATACAAGCCCGGTCCATTTGCGGTAGCTCTCACGCAAGCGCAAAACACTAAGTACGCGCCCAAAGAATTCATGCACGAGCCGCTGAATTTTGAGCGCGGCAATGTCGACAAAGCGCTCAAAGCGGCCGAAGTGCGGCTAGACCAAACCTATGTCACGCCGAATGAGCATCCGTGTGCGCTGGAACCTCACGCCGTCATAGCATCCTGGTCGAATGGCGCGCTAACCATCTATAACGCGACGCAGTGGGTGGGCGGCGATCGCACCGTTATCGCGGCAGCATTCAAATTGCCGGTCGAGAAAGTGCGCGTGCTCTGTCCGTTCACGGGCGGTATGTTCGGTTCCAAAGCCGCGACCGGAGGGCATGTCCTGTTAGCCGCCGTCGCGGCGAAGCAACTGAATCGTCCGGTGAA
>DASREJ010000051.1:0-5139 GCA_035652115.1 Bryobacteraceae bacterium | reverse complement strand
TGATGAATTAGCGACGATCTCTGGATCCACCGGTCAGCCCACGCAGGCGTTTAATACTATGACTTCTCCAACGACGTCACAGGTCAATCACCAGGTCGCGGAATTTGCTTGGCAGGTTAAGCAGTGGCTACGTCCGCTTGGTCTTAGGGCATTTTCCTTTCCTTGCCAGATGACGGGCACGGGGATGGCATTCCCGTGGGATGCTATTCGTTCGGTGAAGCTCAATAGTGCAAGCCTCGCTGAAGATCTAAAGCTGGGGCTTGAACTGTCGTTGACCGGCTACTCGCCGATTTTTTGTCCATCAGCTTGCGTGACAAGTGAGTTCCCCACCTCTCTTAAAGGAGTTACGACGCAGCGCAAACGCTGGGAGCAAGGGCATATCGAAATCATCACGAATGATGCTCCGCGTCTGTTTTGGCTCGCTATTTCCCGCCGCAATTGGCGTCTTCTCGTGCTAACGTTGGACCTCATGGTGCCGCCATTATCTTTGTTGGCAATGTTGTTGGCAGGAATGTTTGCTATAAGCGCGCTAGCGGCATTGATCGGTTTTTCTTGCGTGGCCTTCATTATAAGCGCGGCGTCCTTCTTTGCGCTCATGGCTGTGATTGTAGCTGCCTGGCTAAATTGCGGTCGGCATCTCTTGCCGGCCAGCGCTATCTTTTCGGTAGTGCCCTTTGTTCTTGGAAAAATTGGCTTGTATCGTCAAATTGTGTCCGGTGCGGGGGACGCCAAGTGGGACAGAACCGACCGAAAACGATAGACCGCACCTAGAACCCTAGAGCTCGGCTACTCAGAAGAACACTCGCACGAGGAAACATATGCACCTTCAAAAACGGATTTTAGTCACGGGCGGAGCAGGCTTTCTGGGCTCGCATCTCTGCGAACGCCTTTTGTCAGCAGGTGCTAATGTTATCTGTGCCGATAATTTCTACAGCGGAGCACGTCGGAATATCGAGCATCTACTCGACCACAAGAGCTTCGAACTAATCCGTCATGACGTGACCTTCCCTCTCTATTTAGAGGTCGACGAGATTTACAATTTGGCCTGCCCGGCGTCTCCAGTTCACTATCAACGCGATCCGGTTCAGACCACCAAGACCAGCGTACATGGGGCGATCAATATGCTGGGTCTGGCCAAGCGCGTAAAGGCCAAGATCTTACAAGCGTCGACTTCCGAGGTATATGGGGACCCAAATATTCACCCTCAAACAGAGGACTATTGGGGGCATGTCAATCCGATCGGACCGCGTTCATGCTATGATGAAGGTAAGCGCTGCGCTGAAACGTTATTTTTCGATTATCGTCGCCAGCACAATATGCCAATTAAGGTTGCGCGAATCTTCAACACTTACGGACCGCGGATGCATCCGAACGATGGCCGCGTAGTCTCGAACTTCGTCGTGCAAGCGTTGCTGGGTCGGGACATTACGATCTATGGCGAGGGGACGCAGACACGCTCTTTTTGCTATGTCGATGACCTTGTTGACGGCCTTGTTCGATTGATGGGAACGGACAGCACGATCACGGGGCCTATCAACATCGGAAATCCGGTTGAATTCACAATGCTGCAGCTCGCTTTGCAGATCATCGATCTGACGGGTTCTCGTTCCCGCGTTGTACATCTACCGCTGCCGCAAGACGATCCACGCCAACGAAAGCCGGATATCTCGAAGGCGCAACACGTATTGCAATGGGAGCCCCGCAAACCACTCAAGGATGGACTGGAGACGACCATTCGCTATTTCGAGGAATTGCTTCGAAATAAAGAAATGCACGCGATGGTTTTCAATGCTGTCCCTGTTTGAGAACAGTTTGCGAATTCCTTTTGACGTCCAGTACGAATTCGGCAGAGTTACCACGCTCGCAAATAGCTGTTCGGCGCCTCCAAGCCGCCTCGACCGATTCCCTCCACTCGGAAAGACAATTGGGTGCTATGAAGCCATCTGGGCTGTGTCACTCTCTGGACTTATGTTGATGCGAGTCGGCCATCGTGGTTCATTCGGAAAGGGCAATAGTCCGTGAAGTGGTTGGGTCTGATCCTCACTTTGGCAGCCGTGTTGCCGCTTTCCGGGTGGCTGCGGCATAGTACCCGCAACGTGCCAAAGATTTGGACGCTCATTGGATTTTTGCCCTTCGTAACGGACACCTTTCATCTGTCGATGGGAGGAATCGCCTGGAGCGAGTGGCCGAGCTATGTAAGGGGAGCCGAGTTTTGGGTGATTGATGCGATAGCGCTCGCTATCTACCTTACCTTGCCCGGTACGGCGCGTCTTCTTCCGTTTCGGATTCCAATGCTCTTATATTTTTTCGCTGTTGCCATATCCGCATTTCAGGCAGACGTGCGGGAGGTAGTCTTTTTTTATTGTTGGCAACTTGCACGAACGTTTTTCCTCTGTTCGGTCGTCGCTAACGCATGTTCTGATGCGCGTGTTGCGCCCGCGATTTTGAAGGGCATGGCGGCAGGCCTCATAATGGAGGCTGTCATTATGATATGGCAGCGTTTTGGGTTAAACATGCCTCAACCCACGGGAAACCTCGTCCACCAAAACTTGGTCGGAATGATCTCGCTGTTCGTAACTCTACCTTTCTGCGCGTTACTATTGACTGGGCGTCGCGGATGGCTGCCCGCTATAACTATGCTGGCCGGGTGTGTAGTCCAGGTGCTGACTTTATCCCGCGGCACGATCGCGATCGCCGGGACCGGATATCTAACGATGCTTATAGTTTCTGGTCTGCGGCAATGGACGACCCGCAAAGCGATGTTCTTGCTCTTGGTCACAATAGGTCTTTTTGCGGGTACGCCCTTAATTTTATCATCAATTGAACAACGGGCCGGCAACGACATCGAAACTTCTGATGCAAACCGTTCTAAGCTCACCGATGAGGCGGCTAGAGTTATTGCAGATTACCCATTCGGGATCGGAGCTAACCAGTACGTCCATGTTGCCCAAAAAGAAGGCTATAAGAAACCCGATCGAGATTGGGGCGTTATGGTTCACAATGTCTATCTGTTAGTTGCGGCAGAAACTGGATATTTCGGATTAGTAACGTTTCTTATCTATTTGCTGTATCCGTTAGTCGTCGCCATGCGCCGCGGTTGGCAGTTTCGAGGAGACCCAGCTGGTGATATCCTTCTTGGTATAGGAATGGCGCTACTGGCCGTGTATCTGCAAGGCTTATTTGAATTCGAATTTCTAGAGCCAGTTGTGCAATACATATTTGCTTTAGAATTAGGAATGGTAGCCGGTCTGGCACGCTACCAGGGGATGCCGGCGGTCTCTCGATATATTGACCAGAACAAGCGAGGCCGACAAGGTGCATTTTCAAGCTAGGATTACTGGCCCTCTTATCGAAAGCAAGCTCAAGGCGATCCTGAGGCCCTTTGTGGCGCGTCGCCCGTCGCCACCGGCGTGGTCTGAGAGACGGCGCGGAATCTCCTCCCAGGCGCGCTCTAGCGCGCGCTTGACGCTAAGTGAAGTTCGTGAGCCACCCGGTGCCGATTGTATGCCAACCACGTGCCGGATAGTTAGACTATTGGTGCGAGAGAGGCTGTGCATTATCCCCGTTTTCGAGAATTCCTTCCAATGCGCGAGCAAGCTTGTCATCGTTTTCAATTGTAAAATGACTATCCGGCAAATACCCGCGCGGATCGTTCGGAGGAACAATCGCATCTGAACTCAAATAAGGGACGTTATCGGCTTGCACGGCCGAGCTAAGCGCTTGAAATAAGAAATTAGAATAGCCGAGATCGTTGATCATAAATATCACGGGAATGCTTCCATCGCGCCGTGCCCGAATTGCAAATTCATGGATGATTGCAGTTGCCACCTTGATGGGTTCGCTCTCGGGCTGAAAGCCGGATTGGTCGAGCACGCTGTGCTTGATATCCCTGACAACGTGTTGGGCATATGCACGCCGCACCAGCCGAAACAAAGAAGAATAATCAAGAAGGTTTTCACGAAAAACCCATGAATTATAGAAGGGGTCATGTTTTGAGAAAAATTCACGCGCCATCGACCACTTCTGTGGGTCATCCAAGGTTTCTACATAAGAATCGAATGACGTATATGGCGGTTGAATTACCCGAAGTTTGTTACCGTCAAGCAAAAAGCGATCGGCGGTGTAGGGCTTCGGTGCGTCGCTGTTCCAGGTTATGGGTGACAAGGACGTGATCATCGGTAAAGTTGACGACTGAAAACTGAGCACTACAGCATAGCTTTTTCCGCCGCCTCGATCGCGAAGATACGCGCCATAAGCCCAGTTGCTGGTTGCGCCCGGGCCGCCGACGCTCCTGGGAGTGAACCTGTTGGAGACGCGCCCGAGAGCGGTCGCAAGATTTACCGAATGTGAAGCCCCATAAATAGTTACGATAGAACTCTGCAGTGTTTTTGGAGCAAATTCCTTAACTTGCAAAGGATTGTACCATCCCGCTAGCGTGATCGGAGCCGTTTGATCTTTTTCGGGCCTCGTCATCCGCCGCAGTTGACCCTCGGTCGATCTGCCGTAATCGAAATACGCCTGGAAACTAGTCGGCTGGGTCTTCGGATCCTTTGGATAAGCAAACAGAATGTTGATCGCCAGGTCGATCGTAGCGAGAGAAATAATAAACCAAAGGAATACGTGGAGCGTCGAACCGTACCTGTGGCGGAAGTCCTTGTGGTCAACTGGCTCACTTCTCGATTGGGCCGATAACTGATTTCGATGAGTCATGACATCCATCGGGGCTTTTGCGTTAGATATAACGACAATCAAGAAGCCCGCTGTTCAACTATCTTAATGAGCTCTCCCACGTTCTTCAGACCTGCAACCTCGCTGGTTTTAAAGCGGAAACCGAATTTCCTCTCGACCTGCACCATTAGTCTTATATTATTGAGCGAGTCCCAACCCTCGACGTCATCGGCCGTGGTATTGTCATCGATCACGATCGTCTCGTCATTGAAGACATCGCGGAGGATTTGTTGTATTTCTGCTCGGAAGTCGCGCATTGATCATCCCTCTCCCCTCGCGATGTGGTGTGAGATTCGCTTTTGGTCGCACACGTCGAAAATCCATGTTGCGCCCTGCTCACTGGTCGATTCTTTACGGAAGCCAAGTTCGGCGTAATGGCCCTCGACCAATTTGTTCTTGGCGGTCGCAATA
>DASREJ010000050.1:0-15400 GCA_035652115.1 Bryobacteraceae bacterium | reverse complement strand
CGGAAAAAGCAATTGGAAGCCGATGAAAAGCGCAAAACGGAACTGCATCCGCACAAGCTTGCAGCCGCCGCATCCCGCGCGGAGCGTGAACAATCGAACGCAATTCTCCGCGCCATCGCTGCCGCAAGCAAAATGGAAGGCTTTATTCCGCCTCACGCCGGCCGCGCATGTCAGTAAACGGCTTTTCAAAGCGGCACACTGTATGAAAATCCTGAGCGTCGGCGAGGGAGGCGCCGCCAGTGTGCCAATAATTCTGTTGTTACAGTGAAAAACAGAAAAATGCCTGCGTGGATTCGCCCTTTTATAGCCTCTTTCTTGCTTTTGCCTGGGCTCTGTCTAAGTGCCGGCGCTCAAAGCGTGCGCTATGAGCTGCGATTCCCCAACGCTGTACATCATGAAGCGGAAGTGCGCGCGACGTTCTCCGGAGTGCGATCGCCCGTACTCGAAATAATGATGAGCCGCTCCTCACCGGGACGCTACGCTTTGCACGAATTTGCGAAAAACATTTATAACTTCCGTGCGAGCGACCAGGAAGGACATGGCCTCGATATTACGCGGCCGAATCCCTACGGCTGGAATATCGCGACACAACACAAGGGAGTCATTGTTGTCGACTACACCTTATTCGGCGACCGCGCGGATGGCACTTACGACGGTATTGATGATTCGCATGCTCATCTCAACATGCCCGCCACACTCGCCTGGGCGCGTGGCTTTGAAAATGCCCCTGTCACGCTGTCGTTTGATCTGCCGTCAGGCTCAAACTGGAAGATCGCGACACAATTATTGCCGCACGCTGACGGAACTTGGGGTGCCCCGAATCTGGAGTGGCTTATGGATAGTCCCGTCGAGATTAGCAATCACGTTTTGCCCGAATGGAAGGTCGAAAATGCTACTTTCCGTCTCTCGTTGCATCATCAGGGTACCGATGAGGAGGCCGCCAACTACGCCAAAATGTGCGAGGCAGTTGTCTTAGAGGAAGAAGGCGTGTTTGGAGCGCTGCCTAAATACGATGGCGGCACTTACACGTTCTTAATTGATTACTTGCCTTATGTTTCCGGTGATGGAATGGAGCATCGCGACTCCACAATCATTACAGGAACCGGTAACTTGCGTGATGCCGCGCCTCGGCTAATCGGATCTGTCTCACACGAGTTCTTTCACTCCTGGAATGTCAAACGTATCCGGCCGAAGTCGCTTGAGCCGTTCGATTTTGAGCGAGCCGACATGTCAGGCGAGCTGTGGTTTGCGGAGGGTTTTACGAATTATTATGGGCCGCTCGCGCTGAAACGCGCTGGATTGATGCCTTTGGATCGCTTCGTCAGGGGCATGGGCTTTGCTGTAAATGCCGTGCTCACTGCGCCGGGCCGGAAAGTTTTTGATGTTATCGGCATGAGCCGCCTTGCTCCGTTCGTGGATGCGGCCACCTCGATTGACCCCACCAATGAAGGCAATAATTTCATTTCGTACTACACCTACGGTCAGGCGTTGGCGCTCGGTCTCGACCTGCTCATTCGCGAGCAGTTTCCAGGAAAATCCCTCGATGATTGGATGCGAACCATGTGGCGTGAGCACCCGGATATCGACAAGCCGTACACGCTGCCAGATCTTCAGCAGACGTTGGGTGAGACCGTCGGGAATCCTGAGTTTGCCGCGCAATTTTTTCAGCACCATATCTATGGAAAAGAGCCGATGGACTACGAACGTGTTGTCGCAGCGGCTGGATTGGTGTTGAGAAAATCGAGTCCAGGGCAAGCATGGATCGGCCCCGCGCGCGGCCTTAGCTTTACCGAAAAATATGCCGACGTGCTGGCATATGCCCAGCGAGATTCTCCGCTCTACAACGCCGGTGTCGATAAGGGCGACCACATACTGGAATGGGACGGCAAAACACTTAAATCGGCTGCGGAATTCGACAACTGGCTCGCGGGACATAAGCCCGGCGACGTCGTAAAGTTAAAAATCGTTCGTAGAAACGGTCCGGCCGATGTGCAAATGACGCTCGCGGAAAACCCTAACGTGGAGTTGGTGACCTTTGAGGACGCTCATCGCACCGTAACTCCTGAGATTACTGCTTTCCGGCAAAGCTGGCTCGGCTCGAAGGCGCTGCACCCTCTTCCCGCGATCGACAAGATGCCGTGAACGAACGCCACGCGATAGACTGACTTGTTGTGCGAAGACGACACTTTCTAGCATCGGTTGCCGGCGCCGCTATTTTGCCGCCCGGCGTGGCAGCCGCGGAAGATTCACAGCGCGAATACTATGAGCTGCGCAGATACAAGCTGCGGTCCGGTTCGCAAACGCGGCTAATAGAACGATATCTCGCCGATGCGCTGATTCCCGCGCTGAATCGGCTGGGAATGAAGCCTATTGGTGCATTCAATCTCGATCTCGGACCGGAAACCCCAACCTTGTATCTGCTGATTCCAAGCTCGTCGCCGGAGGCATTGGTCAACGCCGAATTGCGACTCGCCGCCGATGACCAGTACAACAAAAGCGGGGAACCGTTTTTAACCGCTCCGGCGAAGGAACCGCCGTTCGAACGAATCGAAAGTTCGTTGATGATTGCGTTCGAAGGCTGGCCGAAACTCGTTGTTCCGCCGGTCACCGCGCAGAAAGGCAAGCGTGTCTTTCAACTCCGCACGTATGAGAGCCCCAGCATTCGCGATCACCGCGTGAAGGTTGAAATGTTTCACAACGGCGAATTTGAAGTGTTTCGCCGCGCGGGTTTTTGGCAGGTTTTCTACGGCGACAAGCTGCTGGGAGAGCGCTTACCGAATCTCACCTATATGCTGAGTTTTCCAAGTGTGGCCGAGATGGACGCGAAATGGAATGCCTTCCGCGCAGATCCCGAATGGAAAAAGCTGTCGTCCAATCCAAAATTCAGTTTCGAGTCCATCGTCACAAACATCAGCAATTTAATTCTTAGTCCAACTTCTTATTCGCAAATCTAAACAGGAACATAGGCGTGAAATCATTGCTGCTTGTCTCGTTGCTAGCGCTCGCAAGCGGCGGGGCCTTCGTCAGAGGCGAAAACACCGTGATCCAACTGTGGCCGCATGGTGCGCCCGGCGCTCGAACAGATCTCGGCCCTGAAACTGAAGTGAGCAGCCCGAAGGATAGCCGGCCCGCTGGCCGTCCCGTCACTCGTCTCACCAACATTACCTCTCCAACACTCACCGTATACCGCGCCGCGGACGCAACGAGCACCGGCACTGGCGTTGTGGTGTTTCCCGGCGGCGGCTATCGGATTCTCGCCTTTGATCTGGAGGGTACCGAAGTCTGTGAGTGGCTGAATAGCATCGGCATCACCGCGGTCTTGGTAAAGTATCGAGTCCCGGAACCTGCAGGCGTTCCGCGGTACCAAGCGCCCTTGCAGGATGCGCAACGCGCCCTTGGCATCGTGCGCAGCCACGCAAAGGAATGGAAGCTTGATCCGCAGCGAATCGGCGTGCTCGGCTTCTCCGCCGGCGGTCATTTGTTGGCTACCCTTAGCCAGCACTTCGCACAACGTACCTATCCTCGGGTCGACAACGCGGATGATATGAGTTGCCGTCCGGATTTCATGGTGCTCGTCTATCCTGCATACCTTTCGGTACAGGACAAGGGCCAGGAGATCGCCCCGGAAGTAGCGCCTGCTGCGGGAACGCCGCCCATGTTCATCGTGCAGGCCGAAGACGACCACTCGTTTATTCAAGGAACGCTGCTCTACTATCGGGCTTTGATTGCGGCGAAAATTCCGGCGGAACTACACATCTATGAAACTGGCGGACACGGCTATGGACTCCGCCCTACCAGCCATCCGGTTACCGGTTGGCCTCGTCTTGCGGAAGCTTGGCTGCGGCTTCATCACTTCTTGCAATAGCTCTTGTCTATAGACTGGAAGCGCATGCCCACCAATGCGCTTGCTAACGAGAAGAGTCCGTATTTGCGCCAGCACGCTCACAATCCCGTTGACTGGCTGCCCTGGGGCGAAACCGCCTTTGCGAAAGCGCGCAGCGAAGACAAGCCTATTTTTCTGTCCATCGGTTATTCAACCTGCCATTGGTGTCATGTGATGGCGCACGAATCTTTTGAGAATCAAGGCGTCGCCGATGTATTGAATCGCGAATTTGTGCCGATCAAGCTGGATCGCGAGGAGCGGCCTGATGTCGATCGCATCTACATGTTGTTCGTGCAGGCGACCACAGGCAGCGGTGGCTGGCCTATGTCGGTGTGGCTGACCCCCGAGTTGCGGCCGTTTTTTGGAGGAACGTATTTTCCGCCGGATCAGCGTTACGGTAGGCCGGGATTTCGTGACGTTCTGGTGCATTTGGCGCGCGCATGGAAGCAGGAGCGCGATCGTATCGAAAGTTCCAGTGTCGACGTTGCACAGCAACTCAGCGCAATGATTGCTAGTCCTAAGGACACTGTTGCGCCAGACCGTGAGCTATTCCGCAGCGCGTTTTGGCCGTTTCGACGCTCATTCGACGAGAAGTATGGAGGGTTCGGAGGTGCTCCCAAGTTTCCGCGGCCCGTCATCCTCAACTATTTGTTGCGCTATTACGTCGCGGAGAAAAGCGACGAAGCGTTGGAAATGGTCACGCGCACGCTGGATGGCATGGCTGCGGGTGGCATGCACGATCAACTGGGAGGCGGTTTTCATCGGTACTCGGTAGATGAACGCTGGTTTGTGCCGCATTTCGAAAAGATGATGTATGACCAGTCGCAACTTGCCATCTCCTACCTGGAGGTGTTCCAAATCACTCGCGAGACTGGATTCGCCGATGTTGCCCGCGACATTTTCGAATACGTGCTGCGCGACATGACCAATGAATCGGGAGCATTTTACTCGGCGGAAGACGCCGATAGTCCCGACCCCGAAAAACCGTCCCATTCAGGCGAAGGCGCATTTTATATTTGGCGGCAAACAGAGATCGCCAGATTGTTAGGTCGTGCCGCGCCTGAGTTCTGCAAATACTTCGGAGTTGAAGAGTACGGCAACGTAGCGAACGATTCCCAGGGGGAATTCGTTGGGCGCAACATTCTGTATCGTTCGCTGGATCGGGACAGAGTCGAGCCCGCTTCGCTTTCCACGTCAAAAAACATTTTGTTTGAAGCGCGGAACAAGCGTCCGCGGCCTCATCTCGACAGTAAGGTCCTGACGTCCTGGAACGCTCTGATGATCTCCGCGTTGGCATCCGGCTACCGAGTTCTAGGTGATGAACTTTACCTCAATGCCGCCGGGAAGGCCGCCGAATTTATTTTGTCTCGCATGTATCAGCAGGAGTCTGGGCAGCTTGTCAGGCGATTTTGCGATGGAGAAGCGGCCGTCCCCGGATTCTTGGATGATTACGCGTTTCTTGCACAGGCAATGCTGGATTTGTTTGAAACAACCTTTCAAGCAAATTACCTGTCGCTGGCGCTTGATCTTGCGCGTCGCGGCTTCGCCAAATTTGAAGACGAAGAGCATGGCGGCTTCTTCAGCACTGTCCAAGGCGAGCGTGATCTGCTGCTGCGAATGAAGGACGATTATGACGGCGCTGAGCCTTCGGGAAATTCCGTCGCCACAGATGTTTTGCTAAGACTCGCTCACCTGACGGGCGATCAGAGTTTTTCTCGACGGGCGGAACAATCTCTGCGCACATTCGCGCCCAAATTAAGTGCGCAGCCAACGATTGCACCGCAAATGCTCGTTGCCCTGAATCGTTGGCTGTCCGAGTCGAGCCAGGTGGTGATCCGCTGCGCGCAGATCGATGCCGGCGTGCACAGCCGGATTGCTGAGGAGTGGCGCGCAGAGTTCCGCCCCACGGCCACCGTTCTTGCGATAACCGATGAAGCTGCCCAAGAACTTTCGTCTCTGGCGCCGTTTCTTGCCGGATTGGAACGCCGCGGGCGGCTCACTATCTATCGCTGCCGTAATTTCACCTGTGAATTACCGGATATTATTTACTAATTCCATCCTGGTAAACTGTGGCGAATGGCAAACCCGAACGATTCCTCCCGCACAACTACATTAAAAGGAAATCCCTTCCGGCTCGAAGGACCGGAACTGAAAGTCGGCGACACCGCGCCCGATTTTGAAGCTGTCGACGCAAGTCTTCAGAAGGTGAATTTAGGCACGACTGGCGCTGGCGTACGAATTTTTAGCGTTGTGCCGTCGCTCGATACTCCGGTATGCGATGCTCAGACCAAACGGTTTGAGGAGGAGGCAGGAAAGCTGTCCGATGTTCGGATCTTCACCATCAGCATGGACTTGCCGTTCGCGCAAAAGCGTTGGTGCGGCAATTTCGGCATCAACAAAGTTGAGATGATCTCAGATCACCGTACTGGGTCGTTTGGGGAAAAGTACGGAACGCTAATTCCAGACTTGCGAATAGAAAGCCGGGCCATCTTCGTAGTAGACCCGCAAAACAAGCTGCGCCACGTGGAGTACGTTCGCGAAGTGGGCGATCACCCGAACTACGAATCAGCGTTAGCTGCGGCGAAAATGGCTGGTGACTCGGTTGCCGCGAAAGCCTAGCGGACCTACAGTTCGCTAGGCAACGAACGCGCGGTTCATCATCGGCGTGGGCATTGGTGCGGCGTTGCGAAAAGTTTCAGGCAGCGTCGCTATACAGAACCAGAAGTCCTCGATTGCACGAACAACACTAATATATTCCTGCAGATCGCCCGGTTTCGTAATGTAACAGTTTGCATTGAGGGAGTACGCTTGGGCGACATCTTCGTCTGATCGCGAACTAGTCATAATCAGCACCGGAATCTGCCTCAGCGTGGGCGATGCTTTAATTTCCGCCAACACTTCCTTGCCGTTCTTTCGAGGCAAATTTAGATCTAAAAGAATCAAATCGGGCCGGACGGCTTGTCCGGTCTCCGATTGGTTCAAATGTTCTGTAGCTTCTACGCCGTCCCGGGCTACCATGATCTGTACCGGTACCGTGGCGTCCTTCAAAGCTTCCCGAATCAGCCTCACGTCACTGGGGCTGTCTTCTACGAGTAGGATTTTTAGCGATCGCATACTTAATCCCTGCTTACATACCCCCTGCGAGCAAGTAGCTGACCATTCTTAAATATCTATAATCATAGGACTTTATATGCTCGTAGAAAACGCGGGTGGGTAAATTACGGTGCCGATGCGGAAAAAAGGTGTCGGTCCGTTTTGGCGTCTCGGAAAGCCGCTCCATCGAATTGACAGTGAATTAACTTGCTTATTATCATTGGCATGTTGTCGCTGCGGCTTGCGGATGAATGGGTCGTCTGACGTAAATCGGGTAGGCAACGCGGTAGTGGGGGAGGCGTCTTGATCAAGCTCGACATCATCAACGAAGTCGTAAACCGGACTGGCATCACAAAGACCAAAGCCGAGCAGGCGGTGGAGTCCGTTTTCGACACGATGAAAAAGGCGCTTAGCGAAGGGGACAGAATCGAATTACGCGGCTTCGGAATCTTCACCGTACGTCCGCGAAAGACCGGCATTGGCCGTAATCCTCGCACTGGCGCTGAGGTGGCCATCCCCCCAGGAAAAGCGGTTCGCTTCAAGCCGGGCAAAGAACTTCAAACGCTGCAGTAATGGACAGCGCTGAAGCCTGGCGGCCAAGCCGCCGCTGGTGGCTTCATCTTCTTCTTTTCTTTCTAACGTTTATAACCACCACCGCGTTCGGCTATGCTCTCGCCGGCAGTTTTGCGGCTGGTCGGCCATTGAGCGATATTTTTGTCGAGACAAGTTATCGGCGATTGTTGTTTGGAGACCACGCCATCTGGGCGGGCACCCTATACTCGATTCCCGTGCTGCTGATTCTGGTTGCTCACGAAATGGGGCACTATGTCGCCTGCCGTCGCTGGCGCGTCGAAGCAACGCTCCCCTACTTTCTCCCATCGCCCACTTTGCTTGGGACCCTCGGGGCGTTTATCCGAATTCCGTCTCCCATCTATAACCGCCGCAGCCTATTCGATATCGGCGTCTCAGGTCCCATTGCCGGGTTTGTAGTGCTGCTTCCGTTTTTAATGAGTGGCATTTGGTTGTCGAAGGTTGCTCCTGGAATGGGCGCCACAGGAGCATTTGCATTCGGTACGCCGCTGTTGATGCGAATCTTCGAATGGATTCGTTTTCCTGGTGTGGCGCCGCAGAACATTTCCTTGCATCCCATAGCGATGGCGGCATGGGCCGGCTTGTTGGCCACTTCCATTAACCTGCTGCCCGCCGGGCAATTGGATGGCGGCCATATCCTGTACGCTCTGGGTGGCGAAAACGCCCATAAAGTGGTGTCGCGGGTCGTAGTGGTTGGTTTGGCTCTGCTAGGGTTCCTGTATTGGCCCTGGTGGATTTGGGCAGTTCTGATGTTTTTCTTTCGGCGTCATCCGTTGGTATATGACGAGGCATGCCTCGGCCAGAAGCGCTTCGTTATTGGCGCGTTTGCCCTCGGTCTGTTGTTGATCTCCGTCGCGGTTGTTCCTGTCGAGATCAGGTAAGCGCATGAAAATCACCGCGACAATCATCACGTTCAACGAAGAACGAAATGTTGCTCGCGTGATTGAAAGTTTGCGATGCTGCGATGAGATTCTGGTGCTCGATAGTGGCTCGAACGACCGCACAGCCGAAATTGCCACCAAACTGGGCGCTCGCGTGGAAGAGGCGTCCTGGCACGGATATGCCGCACAGAAGAACATCGCGACCGAATTAGCAAGCCACGATTGGATCTTGTCGCTGGATGCTGACGAGAGCCTCAGTGAAGCGTTGGAAGCCGAGATCTGGCAGATAAAAAAGAGCGGTCCCGCATTCGACGGTTACACAGTTCCGCGGCTTGCACAATATCTAGGGCGTTGGATTCTTCACAGCGGCTGGTATCCCGATCGCAAAGTGAGGCTCTTTGATCGTAGAAAAGCAAAGTGGGTAGGCGACTTCGTCCACGAATCGGTGGTAGTGGAGGGCCGCGTCGGCCATCTGCAATCGAACCTGCTTCACTTCACTTGCAATTCGCTCTCGGAGCATCTGAAAAGCATGGACGGCTACACCACGCTGGCGGCGCAGGAAATTGTCGCCTGTGGCAAAACACCGGGTATGATCGAACTCTTGTTCGACCCGCCTTGGACCTTTCTTCGAACTTACCTATTGAAGCTGGGATTTTTGGATGGGGCGGAGGGGTTGGCCATCGCCTACATGGCTGCGTTCTACAACTTCGTTAAGTATTCCAAGGCGCGGCACATGAGCCCCGGTCGTAAGTGAGAATTCTGCACATTGATACTGGCAGAGAAATGCGAGGCGGCCAGATTCAGGTGCTGCTACTCTTGGCGGGACTGCAAGAGGCCGGGCACGGCTGCCTTCTGTTGGCGCGCGCGCGAGCGCCATTGTGGGACGCTGCGCGCGATGCAGGGATATCGGTATTTCCTGCCGGGCCGACTGAGTTGTGGCTTCGTTCCAAACGGGTAGATTTGATTCACGTTCATGACGCTCATGCGCACACCATGGCTGCACTGACATCTCGCCGCCCGTTTGTTGTTTCGCGCCGCGTCGCTTTTCCCGTAAAACATTCCTTTCCGTCGCAATGGAAATACCGGCGCGCCAGGCGTTTTCTTGCGGTCTCAAAATTTGTCGCCCAGGAACTGGAACGCGCGAATGTGCCGCGCGAAAAAATAGATGTCGTCTATGACGGGGTCGAGGCTAGGCAGCAGACCGCAAACTGGAACGGCAGCAACCCCGTCGTCGCTTTGGCATCATCTGACCCCCGAAAAGGCAAGTTATTAGTCGAGCAAGCCGCCCACATTGCCGGTTTTCCAGTTGTTTACTCGAACGACCTACCACGCGATCTCATGAACGCAAGCATGTTCGTCTACATTACGCAATCCGAGGGTCTTGGTTCGGCTGCCCTGCTTGCCATGTCTTTGGGCGTGCCGGTAATTGCAAGCCGGGTTGGAGGCTTAGCGGAAGTCTTCGAAGACGGCGTTTCCGGGCTATACGTCAACAACGATGCCGACGAAGTTGCCCGAGCGATGAGAACGCTGCGCGAAAATCCTGCCCTTGCCGCGACTCTGATTGCAGGGGGCAGGGAACGCGTGAGCAGCATGTTCAGCAAAGAACGCCTTATTAGCGGCACGATTGATTTTTACGCGAGGGCGCTTGGCTCCTGATTGGACGCTCTGGGCAGTTCCGATTGCCACGCTTCTGGGATTGCTCGTCGGCAGTTTCTTAAATGTCTGTATATATCGGATTCCCAGAGACATTTCTGTCATTGCGCCGCGGTCATTTTGTCCCGAGTGCGGAACGCAGATTTCTTGGTTCGACAACATCCCCATCATCAGCTACTCTTGGTTGCGTGGAAAATGCAGGAAATGCGGTCAGCGCATCGGGTTTCGCTATCCGTTGGTCGAGATCACTACGGCTGCTTTGTTCGCTATTGTTGCGTCTCGATACACCGTCACAGCAGTTGCTGGCAAGTGGTTGTTATGGGAAGCGGTTCTCGTTGTGTTGTTCTGGACCGATCTGGAAGAACAGATTTTGCCTGACGAGTTGACTCTCGGCGGCTCCGTTGCGGGAATCGCGCTCGCATGCTTTCTTCCGGTCCACGGTCTTTTTGTAGACACGCTGTTTCCTGGTTGGAAACCGCTGTGGCGATCGTTCTTTGACATCGCACTCGGGATAGCAGTGCTCGCAATTCCAATGTGGCTGCTGGGAATCGCCTATGAAAAAGTGCGAAAGCGCGAGGGCTTAGGCTTCGGCGACGTAAAGCTACTTGTTTTGATGAGCACTTTCCTTGGTTTCGAGAACACCTTACTTGCCACCACAATTGGCGCGGTGGGTGGTTCCGTTATTGGGGTTACTTATTGCCTGGCGACGCGCAGAAAACTATCGGAAACTCACCTTCCTTTCGGGAGTTTTCTCTGCGCGGGAGCGGGAATTGTGCCACTAATTTACCGGCTAACAAAAACAGCGTTTTGAGCGGCTTTCTGGAATCGCCTTGGTGTACCATAGAGCTTTGTGAAATGAAGGAACTGCTTCAGGTGCTTACTCCCGGTGAGCGCGACTGGCGTATTGCATCGGGCCTCGACCCCAAACGTTTGCCAGCTCACATCGCCATCATTATGGATGGGAATGGACGTTGGGCGAAGCAGCGCAACTACCCTCGCATTATGGGACACAAGGCCGGAGTGGACCCCGTACGAACGGTTGTAGAGACATGCGCTCAATTAGGCTTGGAAGCTTTGACGCTCTATGCGTTTTCCGTCGAAAACTGGAAGCGTCCCCGGCATGAGATCGAAGGATTGTGGCGGTTACTGCGCTTCTATCTGCGCCGTGAACTTCCGAATCTAATGCGGAACGATATCCAACTGGTTGCGATCGGACGTCTGGAATCGTTGCCGGCGCCAGTCCAAGCAGAACTGCAGGCCGTCATGGATAAAACCGCGGCAAATCGGGGCATGCGGCTCAATCTCGCTATTAACTATGGGGGCCGAACCGAGTTGGTGGATGCCATAAACGCGATGCTCGATAACGCGCGCTTGGAAGGCAATCTGGAAGCTCTTGAAATCACCGAAGAGGGCATTGCGGAACATCTATATACCGCTGGTTTGAAAGATCCAGACCTGCTGATCCGAACCTCCGGTGAGATGCGCATCAGCAATTTTTTGCTTTGGCAAATTGCTTACGCAGAGCTTTACGTAACCGATACGCTTTGGCCTGATTTCACCCGAAGCGAACTCCTCGAAGCGATTTCCGACTATCAGAATCGGGAACGGCGGTTTGGCGGCTTGGCGCGTGCCGCATCGCTCGAAACAGTTCCGCCATTACTTGAGGACGAGCAACTCGAAGTTCCTTTAGTCTCTTAAGGCCAAGCCCGGGGCTCGCAGCCGCGCGAAAAATCCGTATCGCATACTAAAGAAAGTGCAGCGACTGGTCACCGCGATCGCGCTGATTCCGGTCGCTCTATATCTCATCTTTCTTGCGCCTGCGTGGCTTTTCATCGCGGCGGCAACCACGATGAGCTTTCTCTGCTATTGGGAGTACTCGGGGCTTGTTGCCGCCTATGGAATCGGACGTCCGGGTTTGCTCGGAGTCTTTTCAGGCCTGGTGATTCTCTTCCGTCCGCAATACACATTGCTCGGGGTCACGTTGCTTGTGGCGGTGGCATTGATCCTTTTTCTGCAGAAGGTTGACTTACGGGAGATTCTGCCACTAGTTGCCTGCGCGCTCTTCGGCGCCTTTTATACGTTTGCTCCCTGGCGCTTCGCAATCGATCTGAGGCACATTAGCGTCCATCTGCTATTTTTTGCGCTTGCGCTGAACTGGATTGGCGACAGCGCCGCATATTATGCGGGTCGAGTTTTCGGCCGGCATCGTCTTGCGCCGGTGATCAGTCCGAAAAAAACCTGGGAGGGAGCCGCGGCATCGGTGGCCGCATCGGTGATTCTTGGTGTTTTGTATCTGGGGCATTTCATGCCTCGTCTGCCCTATTGGGAAATTGTCCTGATCGCGGTCCCGGGCAACGTGGCGGGTCAGTTTGGGGACCTGGTCGAATCTGCGATCAAACGCGGGGCTGGAGTAAAGGACAGTGGTAATTTACTTCCCGGTCATGGGGGAATGTTAGACCGCGTCGATAGCAGTTTGTTTGCCCTACCTTTCGTGTTTGGCATCTACGCAATCTGTTCATTGTTTCTGTAGTTCTAAAAGACAATCCCATTTTTGAAAATGCTGTTGTAAATATTTACCTAATTCCTCCGTATTATCGGCAGGGTGTAATTGCGAAACCTCTACCGACCGGCACTCATCACCTCTCTTGAGAAGCGCATAGCAACTCGCCATTGCGAGTGTATTTCGCTTTTCCATGTCTGCAGTAAATCCGAAGCATAAAAAATACTCAGTGGGAGGAGTATCTATGAAAAGACATTTATTAACAATTGGTGCTGCAATCTTTTGTGTTGCAGCAGCTTATGGCCAAAATTCCGAATCTCATATGCCGACTTTAGGATTCAAGGTTGGAATACCGGTAACGGATATGTTCAGTGCCGGCAATACCACTCAATTTGGCAACAGCCTTCCCGGATCGGGTTTTAGTTCGGCCGTTCCTCGGTATGAATTCGGCGTCAGCGGCGAATTTCACTTGCCGAAGCACTTGCGTTTTGAAATCGACGGCCTCTACAAACGCGGTGGATTCAATAGCGCATTAAGCTGGCCTGGCGGCGGTTTGGCCTATCGCCCAACAACGTTTAACTGGTGGGAAGTCCCAGGCCTCTTTAAATACAACATTTCCATGGGGCATTTTCGCCCGTTCATCGATTTCGGCGCATCGCTGCGTCACATTTCAACAATTACACAGACAACTTATGCGGCGGGTCTCTTCAATGGAATGTCCATGACCGACAACTCCATCGCGCTGCACAATCGCAACACCTTTGGAGGGGTTGCAGGTTTGGGTATCACCTTCAAAAAAGGACCGTTTGAACTGACACCGGAAGTACGATACACGCGGTGGGCAAACGAAGCGTTCCAGGCCAACGGACTACGTACGAACCTCGACCAAGGCGACGTGTTGTTGGGTATTAGTTTCTAGCTGCGAATTGGATGTGAGGTAGAGACTTCGTTGAACTTTCTGCCTCGCTCTAATGAATGGTTCTGGTCTTGCGATTCATGTAGTCCATGAGTAAGTAATTGCCCAGGTTGTAGGGCGTGGTGAAGTATGCCTTGCCCGAACACATCTGCGTTACCTTTTGGACAAACTGGACCAGGCCATAATCGCTGGCGAGCATGAATGTGTTGATCAGTATTCCGCGCTTTTTGCAACGGGCCACTTCTTCTAGCGTTTGACTGATCACCAGCGGGTCAAGCCCAAACGCATTTTTGTAAATGCGGCCGTCTTCAAGCGTCAAGGCTGATGGCTTGCCGTCCGTGATCATTACGATCTGTTTCATGTCCTTCTTCTCTTGTGCAAGAAGGCGTTGCGCAAGGATCAAGCCATCGCGAGTGTTGGTATAAAACGGGCCAACCTGAACGCGTGCCAGTTCAGACAGCCGCATTTCTTCTGCCGAATCATGGAATAGCACACAGCGGAGAGAATCGCCTGGGTATTGCGTGCGAATCAAATGTGAGAGCGCGAGTGCGACCTTCTTAGCCGGCGTGAAACGATCCTCGCCGTACAAAATCATGCTGTGGCTGCAATCGAGCATCAGGACCGTTGCGCACGAACTCTGATATTCGGATTGGTGGACGTGCAAATCGGAGTACTCGAGATTCAAAGGCAATTTCAGTCCCTCGCGTTGCATCGCGGAAAAGAGAGTTGCGCTAACGTCCAGATTCAGGGTGTCGCCAAACTCGTATGCCTTCGCTCCGCCGCTCGCGTCGATCCCCGTCGCCAAATCGCGGGTGTCATGTGCACCGAAGCTGGATTTCCCGAGCGATCCTAAAAGATCCTTCAGCGTCTTGAAACCAAGAAAGTCGATTGCCTTATCCGTGACTTCAAAGCGCACCTCGCTTTCCGGACCACCTTGCGATCCGGGAGCGGAAGGTGATTCCGGCAGCGGACCGTCCATGTTAATGTAGCCTGCCTCCTCCAGCTTTTGGATCAGGTTTTCAATCAACTGGTCCCGCTGCTGGGCGGACATTTGTTGCAGGCGTTCACGCATCTGCTCTAAACGCTCCGGATCGAATAACTCGCCCGATTGAAGGGCGCGTTCGATCGCCTGCTTTAGTTCGTCCAGCGTATGCTGGTTCATTTCCGAAAACTGCAGATAAGGATCCTGAAATCCGCTTTGCAGAAAATAGTCGGACAGCGCGCGGAGCAAGTCCTCCATGTCGACGCCGAGATCGTCTTCGGAGTATTTCGTGTAAGAAATTCGTCGCATGAAGCGCTTAAACGTTCAATCTGCTGTTAGTTCAGATTGCGGCGTCCGCCTCCCGAACCGCCGCTGCCGCGCCGTGCATCGAATCCGCGCCGTTGCAAATCATCTCGCTCATCACGCGTACGTTCCTCGCGGCTGCTTCGTTCGCCGGCTACGAACTCCAGTTCTTCGTTGCGGCTAATTCGCTTGTGAGAATAAAGACCTTCCAGGATGAACTCGCCCGCGGACGCGCGCAAGGCATCGCTTTCGTTTTCCGATAAGCCCAGCTTCTTGGTGAACTGTAAGAGTTCTTGAATACGCTCGAGTTGCTCAATAATTTGCGCCGCAGGCATGGTCTCGTCGAGCCGGAGTGATCCGCCTAATTCAAACCATTGAATAACCTGCCGCATGTTGGCGCCGTCAAAATACGAACTATAAACGCGGCCGACAGCGGTTCGAATAAGTTCCCTGGCGATGGCATCGCCGCCTTTCAACTCGCCTTCGTATTCAAGTTCGAGTTTGCCAGTTATTGAAGGAAGCGCCGCATAGAGATCCAAGATGCGAGGAACCGCCGCATTTTCTTTGTTTCGAAGGGCGCGGCGCTCGGCGTTTGAAA
>DASREJ010000049.1:0-9480 GCA_035652115.1 Bryobacteraceae bacterium | reverse complement strand
AATAGAGGCTTACCTGGGCGGCGTAATATCGGTGACGGGAAGATCCCAATGCGCGAGCAGAATTTCAAAGCGCCGCTGTTCCTCGCGTTGGTAAGTATTTTGGTCGGGCCAAAGCTGTCGAATTAGGCGTTCTTCGTCGGGATTAGCGGTAGTCGCTTCGGTCGAATTCTTGAAGCGAATTGTGACGCGATAATCCCAGCGCGCCTCCTCCGTCATATGGTTAGCGGGAGTTTCTATCTTTACGGACAGCATGCGGCCGCTCTCGACAATTTTTTGCAGTAGCGGGTAATGGTTCTTTAGAAAAAGCTGCAGAAACTCTTGCTGATGTCCCCATTGGACCTTGTAATAATATTCGACCGCGTAGGGCTGGCCCGCCGCAGTTTGCGTCGGTGAGCCCTGCGCAAATAAGGGCTGGCTGCACGCGGAAAGCAACAGCGCGATCAGTACGTTTCTCATAGGCCTCCAACTGATAAGTGAATTGGATTGTAGCCCATTTAGACCTTTGCCCGAGCGCGTGAGACAGGGCCTCCTGTTCACATCCGTCTAGAGATTGGCTAATAAAGTTGCCAGTAGCGCCGTTCGGTCCGCAATGCGATCGATCAAGATACTTTCGTTGGTCGCGTGAGCCCCTTCGCCAACGCCACCTAAGCCGTCGAGCGTTGGTACTCCCAACGCCGCCGTAAAATTACCATCCGATCCGCCGCCGGTTGCCGATTCCTCCACCTTGACCCCTAGCTGACGTCCTAACTTCTTCGCTTTGCCGAAGAGCTTGTCAATCGCCTTGCTTCGTTCCATGGGAGGCCGGTTCAACCCACCCTTAACCTCAATCGAGCAGCGCCGGTCCACCGCCCGTAAAGAATGAAAGTTGCGGTCGAGAGCCTCTGCGTCCCGCATACGTACAACACGGACATCCACGCCAATACGCGCCTCCGCAGCCACAACATTCGTGCGCGTTCCACCGCTAATCAGGCCCGGATTCACGGTTGTGCCGCGTTTTAAGTCGGTGAACTCTGCGATCTTTTGCACCTGTCGTGCCGCCTCCACGATCGCGCTCGCTCCGGCTGGAAAATCGACGCCGGCATGCACTGCCTTGCCTCTTATTTCAATGCTGTAATTGCCAACGCCTTTTCGCGATGTCTTTAGTTTGCCCGTTAATCCCGTTCCGGGTTCCAGCACAAGAACGCAATCGCTGCGCTTGGCTTCGGTTTCAGTGAGATTACGGGATTTACGGCTTCCGACTTCTTCGTCCGACACAATCAAAAGGGCGATTTTCTTTCCCGATAACGCGTCCAAATCCCGCAATGCCCGCACTGCGTATATAAAAAATGCCAGACCGGATTTCATATCGAGCACCCCCGGCCCCCACAGTCTTCCGCTCGCCCGCCGGAATGGCATCGTCTTCAACGTCCCCATCGGCCAGACCGTATCGGAATGTCCGACGCCCAGAATCTGACTCTCGTCGGCATGGCGGGAACTGCTTTTCCCGTCACTATGAAAACTGAGTCGCAGGTGTTTGCCGAATCCATCGGGCTGTAGAACTTCCGAACTGGCAATATCCTTGGTCCGCTCGATGAGTAAGTCCACGAAGCGGTTCACGTCATTTGGCGAGTCACTCGGGGACTCGCACTCTACCATCTCCTGAATGAATGAGATGATCTCCTCTTGCTTGGCATTCGTCCAGCGCAAATATGGGTGCATTCGCAGTTATTCAAACACAATTAAAAAGGGGTCTCGCAGGATTATCCCGCGAAACCCCTCTTCGGAGGAGATATGCTCTGTCGCGACGCCATAAGCCCTAACTGATGAGCGAACGGCGAAGCGGGCTATTAAGTATGTGTTATCGGCGACATAGTGCGGCGTCTGCTACTCATAGCGGAAACAATGGATAGCACAAACACAATCACGCCCACACAGAGGCTATTAATGAAACGACCGGTGTTCCCTACGTAGCCGTAGATCCACGGGGAGAAAAACACCCATATCCCCAGTACCGTGTTTAGCCAGCTCAGTCCGGCTGAATAGACGGGACTGCCAAGGCGCACGGCACCCACAATAAACATCACTGCACCAATAATCCATGAGTTCCAGGCGTTTGCCGAACCAGCAGCGCCATACACCCACGGCGACACGAAAAACCAAATACCGGCTAACAGGCATATAGTACTTGCGCCACGGCCGTAAGTTGCTGTATTGCGTGTTGCCGGAGTTGGACTATTTACATCGAGGTTATTTGCCATTGTCCTGACCCTCCATTACATTGGACGGGGCACCTGTATTTACGACTCGCCGGCAATATTGACGATGCACGTGCGTGCCTGCGAGGCCGGCAGGTGAGTTATTCTGAACCTCATGCAGCAACTTCAAGCGGACCAAGCCAATTTCTTGCTGAACGGTATCTATATGCCGGGTCTAAAAAACGAGCACCGCCTCACCAAGAGCATTATTCAAGCGATTCCGGTGGACAAAGGCGACTACCGTCCCGATAATATCTGCAAGAGTGCAATAGAGCTCGCGTGGCACATCGTCTCAGCGGAGATTCGTTTCATGGATGCCGTGGCGGCGGGACAGTTCGATCTCACGCCTAACCCTCGCCCCGATTCAATCAAGAATTCATCAGATCTGATCGGCTGGTATGCCGGCGAATTCGACCAGCGCTTTAACGAGCTGGCAAAGTTGTCGAATGAGCAACTAGTGAAAATAGTGGATTTTCGTGGTCTGTTCCAGCTTCCCGCGGTCATGTACCTGGATTTTCTGCTGCATCATTCCATCCACCATCGCGGCCAGTTATCGATGTACCTACGTCCGATGGGAGCCAAAGTACCCAGCATTTACGGCGAAAGCTACGACGCTGCAGAAGCGCGTAAGGCGGCTCAGGCCAAAGCCTAGAATTTGCTCGGGCGCTTCTCCGCTCCCATGCCATGCCGGGGCGAAACACGGCCCTAACCCGCTGTTATACTGGACCTTCCCATGACATTGCTCGACGTGCATGAGATCTCGGAACTCCTGCCGCATCGTTATCCGATGCTCATGGTTGACCGAATTGTCGAGATCACCGACGAGACCGTCGTCGGCATCAAGAACGTCACCGTAAACGAGCCCCATTTCATGGGCCATTTTCCCGGCTATCCGGTTATGCCCGGAGTTCTCATTATTGAGGCCATGGCGCAAGTGGCCGGTATCTTGATCGGCAAGCTGGCGCCCCATACGCGCGGAAAACTGATGTTTCTGGCCTCCGTAGAAGACGCGAAGTTTCGCAAGCCGGTAATACCTGGCGATCAGTTGCGCATTGAAATGAAAAAAGTGCGGCTGAAGCACACTGTTGCAAAACTGCAGGGCATTGCCACGGTTGATGGCCAAGTAGTCGCTGAAGCAACGTTAATGTGCAAGCTGACGGACGTCGCCTCCGCAACCACACCTGCTCAGGAGGTTCCCGAGCCGCAACTGGCTTAATGTTCTGAGTCGCGCAGAGCCGTTCAATGGTGCTGTGCGCACTAAGTTCACACTTGGATGGCCATCCACCCCACAGCCATCGTCGATCCTGACGCTGATGTCTCTCGCGAAGCAGAAATTGGGCCTTACTGCGTCATTGGTAGCGCCGTAACCATCGGCGCTCGCACGCGCCTGATGGCGCATGTTTATCTCGAAGGCAAGCTCACGATCGGGAAAGACAACCTTTTTTATCCGTACTCCTCCTGTGGCGTCGCCCCGCAAGATAAGAAATACAAAGGCGAGCCGTCGGAAACTCGCATTGGTGACCGCAACTCCATTCGCGAGTTCGTCACCATCCATCGAGGCACCGAGGGCGGTGGTATGGTCACGTCCATCGGCGATGGAAACCTGCTGATGGCGTACGTCCACATCGCGCACGATGTCATTATTAACAACCACACAATTCTCGCTAATGGCGTCACGTTTGCCGGTCACGTAATCGTCGAAGACTACGCGAACATCGGCGGTCTCAGCGCCATTCACCAGTTTTGCCGCATCGGCAGGCACGCGATAGTCGGCAGTTACAGCGTTATCAAACAGAACGTGCTGCCTTTTTCTATAACTGCAGCCAATCATCAGGTAGAAGTCTACGGCGCAAACAAAGTGGGAATGGAGCGCGCGGGATTTTCCGCCGATGCGATTGAGCCCCTGCAAAATGCCTTTCGCACTTTGACCAGGGCGGGCTTGAACACAACGCAAGCGATTGCGCGCATCGAAGAAGAAATTCCGCAGACCGCTGAAGTGAAGGAGTTGCTCGAATTTATCCGCGGCTCCAATCGTGGCTTCTGTAAATAGGACGAGCAATTCTGTGGCGCAGCGTTACGGCATGATCGCAGGCAATGGCCGTTTTCCGCTCCTTGCACTGGAAACCGCGCGGCGTGAAGGTCATGAGGTTGTGGTCGTAGCCATTGAGAACGAAGCCGCCCCTGAATTAGCGCAGCTAGCTTCGGTACTGCATTGGGTCAACATTGGACAACTCGGGAAACTCATCGACATCTTGAAACGTGAGCAGATCGCTGAAGTGATGATGACCGGCCAGGTCAAACACGTCAGCATCTTTTCATCGGTAAAGCCCGACTGGCGCTTGGTCAAATTACTCACCTCGTTAAAAGAGAAGAACACTGCGGCGCTGATTGGCGGCATCCAAAAAGTGCTGCATGAGGAAGGCATTGAGCTGGTGGATTCCACTCGTCTCCTAAAACCGTTGCTCGCGCCCGAAGGCGTTCTCACGCGCCGCAAGCCGGATAAAGATGAAGAAACAGATACTCGCTACGGCCGCAAGCTCGCCAGCCTGCTTGCATCGGCCGATATCGGCCAAAGCGTAGCTATCAGCGAGAAAGCATGTGTTGCCGCAGAAGCAATGGAAGGGACTGACAGTATGCTTCGACGCGCGGCAACCCTCACTGGCGGGAAGCCATTGCGTCTCGTCAAATCATCGAAAGGCCGCGCGCATCTTCTGTTCGACGTTCCCGTCGTTGGCCTCACTACCATCGAAACGATGATCGAAACCAACACGACTGCGCTCGTCGTCGATGCCGAACGCACGCTGCTGCTCGACAAAGACGAAATGATCCGCCGGGCGAACGAGGCGAGAATTACGATCGCCGCTTATCCGCACGGGGATCACGACGCATGAGTCCCCTTCGCGTCGCTGTTATCGGTTCTGGGGCATTCGGCAAAAATCACATTCGAGTAATCCATCAACTCCCCGACATCGAGCTTTACGGCATTGTCGACACCGATTTTCCGAAGGCGCAGGCGTTAGCACAGGAATACTCGACGACTGCCTATGCCGCCGTTTCGGATGTTATTGGCAATATCGACGCAGCGATTATCGCTACGCCTACGACAACGCACGAGGAGATAGCAGGGCGATTTCTTAATGCCGGCGTCGACGTGCTTGTGGAAAAGCCCATTGCCGCCACATCGGCCGCGGGCAGGCGCATTGCTCAAATGGCAGAGGAACACGGCCGCATTCTCCAAGTCGGACATCTGGAGCGCTTCAACCCGGCAGTAACGGCGCTCGAAAGAGCGATCACAATCCCGCTCTTTTTCGAAGTCCACCGCCTCAGCGTCTTTACGCAGCGCAGTCTCGACATCGATGTCGTTCTAGATCTTATGATTCACGATCTGGATATCGTCTTGAGCCTGACGCGGGAAGCGCCACAAGAGATCCGCGCCGCTGGAATTTCGGTCCTTTCGGGGAAAGTGGACATCGCGAATGTTCGTCTTTCATTTGCCAGTGGCTGCGTGGCGAATCTGACCGCGAGCCGGGTGTCGACGGAAAAAGTGCGCAAGCTGCGAGTTTTCCAGCCGGGCGAATACATTTCACTCGATTACCACCGGCAGGAAGCCATTCGTTTGGCGATTCGAAAAAACGAACCCATTTCCGTTCCCGAAATTGGGTTTGAATCGCTAAAAACCGAACGTGGCGAACCGCTGCAGATCGAATTGGCTTCGTTTTTTCAATCGGTACGCACGCGGCGCAAGCCTCGCGTGGATGGCCATCAAGCCGCCGCGGCGCTCGCCGTGGCCGAGGCTATCCTTGCTAAAATCAAGGAACACGCAGACTTAGTCGCGGAGACAATCCGCCGCAGCCGCTGACTTCTTTCGTGGCTCGGGCAACTTTAGGGGCCCGAAGCACGTCGTTACACCGACTCGTAGTATGGCCGTTTCTCCGCTCACTTTCGCTGCTCCAGCCGAGGAACGTCTAGCCAACACAAATCCTCTTCTTCTGCCGCCTTCGCCGGTCGAACTCAACCTTCTGCTGGAACCAACCGGCAAGCGTTCGCGCCCGCAATGGCTGGCAGTTATCGGCGGTTCGCTTGCTTTCCACCTTTTATTTTTCTTTGTTGCTATACAGTTGCCCAGCTTCGTGAGTTCTGACCAACTTGAGCGCAGAGTTATCGTTAAGCGTACCCCGCTTTACCTGCCGCCTGACGTTCTTACACAAAAAGCGCCGAATCGTCATAAGGTCTCCGACAACATCGACCTGGCCAGTTTGCTCGCTTCGCAAGAAGCCCAAGCCCATAAAGCTTCTCCGCAGTCCAGCACCAAGCATTTCGAATTGCCAAAGCTGCCGACGCCGCCTAAACAAACGGCGCAAGCAAATCCGCAGATTCTGCCCGAGCCGCCTAAAGTTGCTTTGAATCAGATGATCACATCGCCGCCGCCGGGCGCGGTCAACGGAATTGGAGTTCCCGCTCCGCCACCCCCGGCGCCGGTGCAAAAGCCGTTTCAGAGCATCGGCGCGGATGTCCCTCCGAATCCGCGTCCAACCATTGTTCCGCCTAAAGCGAATGTGCAGGAAGCGATGAAGGGAATAGAGCGCAGCGGCAATAGCAGCAGACTGATCATTAGCGATGACAGTCTCTCGCAGCCATCGCCCCCGATGCCCGGCGCGGCGCGGCAACCAGGAGCCGAACACGCTGCGGTCGAACTTCAAAGCGATCCCGAAGGAGCGGACTTTAAGGAATACTTGACGCGAATCCTCGCGATTGTCAGAGCGAACTGGGGTCATGTTATACCCGAGAGCGCGCGCATGGGAACTCTTCGTGGGCGCACGGTAATGGAGTTCATCATCAATCGCGATGGCAGCATTCCAAAGTTGGTTACGGCGCAATCGTCCGGCTCGGATCCGTTAGATCGCGCGGCCATTGCCGGATTAAGTATGTCGAACCCTTTGCCAGCTCTTCCCGCGGACTACAAAGGCTTTCAAGTTCGGTTGGCTTTTACGTTCAGCTATAACCTGCCAACACAATGAGCGAACCGCAAGGACACAAAGGCGTAATCGGCATCGGCACCGCGACGGTGCTTTACATTCTTTTGGCGGGATGGGCAGTAGCAACATTAAAAGGCGTGGCACTCGCTTTGGCGTTGATCATCGTCGGCGGAGTCGCTGTTAAGAGTTACGTCCATTTCTTGCGTGGCCGCATGGAATAAGAGGTTGGTTGAAAAGCACCATCTACGGTGCAATGCAACCGAATCAGGTAAGCGCTAAATCCTTAGGAATTAATTGTTTGCATTGCAGGCCGACATGGCGAAACGCGTGCATAAAGAAGTCCGTCGAGATTTACGAGGCATACGAGCTATGTTCAATCACCCATTTCAGAGTGCGGTGTCCTATCTTTCTATCGGTCTTTTGGCGGTGTCCAGTTTGGCGTTCGGCCAGGATGCAGGCCCGCAATCGAATACAGCAACTAATCAACAGCAAACAGTTAATTCGAGCGGCGGCTGGAAGCGCGTTGGCGACGCTCAAACGGGAGGCGTGAACAACGTCTCCGGCAATCCGGCATATTCCGCGAATCAGCCAGCACCTAACGGCGCTTACCAGGGTGAGGACATGCAGAACCCGCCACCCCCTCCGCCCCCCGCCTCATCCTATAACCAAAGCCCGTATCAGCAGCCTGCCGGGAATCAACCTTACGGCCAGCCGCCTTATCAGACGCAACAGCAACCCAACTATGGCCCACAACAAAGCTATGGACCGCAGCAGAACTATCCTCCGCCTCCTCCGGTTCCCGCTAGCCTGACCATTGTGCAAGGCACCTACGTGACCGTGCGCATCAACCAGTTGCTCTCGTCGGACAAAAACCAGCCGGGTGATGCGTTTTCAGCGTCACTGGTTGACCCTGTGGTTGTGAACGGAGTAGTAGTTGCCGAACCCGGCCAGACTCTCGGCGGCCGGGTTGCGCTGGTTGAGAAACATGGAATGGGCAAGGAAGCGAAGCTGGGCATCCAGTTGACCAACCTCACGCTTGTGGATGGGCAGCAAATACCGATCAATACGCAGTTGACCAGCCGTCGCGGCGCGACAACTCCAGGCGGAGTAGAAGCGGGTAGCGTGATCGCTACAACGGGTCTCGGAGCAGCCATTGGCGCAGCAGCCGGATGGGGCACAGGAGCTGCGATCGGGGCAGGCGCGGGTGCGCTAGCCGGTTTGATCGGAGTTGTGGCAACACACAATCATGCCAGCGTTATTACTCCGGAACAGATACTGACTTTCCAAGTTCAGGCGCCCGTCACCTTCTCGACCACCGCCTCGTCTGCAGCGTTCCGATATGTTCAGCCAGGTGAATATTCGCAACCGTCGCAGCCATATCCTGCTGGAGCGGCCGGCGGTCCCTATGTTGCAACATCACCAGCTCCCTATTATGCATATGGCTATCCATATCCTTATTACGGCTATGGCTATCCGTACTATTGGGGCCCTTCGTTCGCTTTCTACTACGGTCCTGGCTATTGGTGGGGCGGTCGCTACTATCATCGCGGCGGCTACTACGGCGGCTATCGTGGTGGTGTCGTAGTCCACGGAGGCGCGGTCGCGGTCCATGGTTCAGTTCGTCGCTAAAGTTAGCACATCGAAAGTGCAATTTTCCTGGCTGGGAGACGTGCCCTCTCAGCCTTTTTTATTTTGGAAGCGCTGTGGCTAATTCATCAGTTTCCGGCTGAAGTAGGTGAATAGCAGTGCGTTCGTTTGAGCCTTCTCCTTTAAATCCGCACCCGCTCCGTGGCCGCCTTCGATGATTTCCTGATAGAAGAACGGCTTCTTGAACTCGTCCATTTTCCCGGCGAATTTTCGCGCGTGTACCGGCCCCACGCGATCATCCTTTGTCGTCGTGAAGATTAGGGGCTCCGGGTAAGTGACGTCGGATTTTAGCTGGTTGTACGGTGAGATGGAAGCGAGGAATGCGCGCTCTTCAGGCACGGACGCGGAACCGTATTCGGAGACCCAGGAGGCTCCTGCCGCGATGTGTTCATAGCCAAGCATGTCTAACAGCGGAACCGCAAGAACGATTGCATTCCACATGCGAGGGTGTTGCGTCATCTCCACGCCCATCAGCAGGCCACCGTTCGAACCACCTAATATGCCGAGCCGCCGCGGCGAAGTGATTTTGCGTGTCACGAGGTCCTGACCAACAGCCGCGAAATCGTCATAGATGCGCTGCCGGTGCGTCTTTAGTCCGGCTTCATGCCATGCAGGCCCAAATT
>DASREJ010000048.1:0-30774 GCA_035652115.1 Bryobacteraceae bacterium | reverse complement strand
TGCACCACAGTGCCGCTGATGGGGGCGCGCACGGCAAGTTCCGGGCTAATGGGCAGGTTTTGCCTCTCCGCGTTGTCCAACTCCTGCGGCGTAACAGCGAAAATTTTTAGTGCTTGCAAACTATTTTGGACGTCGGTTGCTGCGTCGTTATATGCAGCTTCAGCCGCCTCTAAGTCTTTCAGCGCCGCGGCTCCGTGAGCCAATAAGTCCTTCTCGCGGTCCAGAGCCTTCCGCTGTAGTTCTTGCTGGTCTCGGGCTTTCTTGTACGTTGCGATGGCGTTTGTGATGTCTGGGCTCGCGACATAGAGCAGCGGGTCGCCGGCCCTGACATGCGATCCGTAGTCGGCAACAATGCGGGTAATTGGACCGCTCACCTGTGTGATGACCGCAGTGGTGTGATCGGAATCCCAATCGACTGTGCCAGTAGTTTCCACATCAATTCGCCAGGTGCCGCTCTGCACGGATCCAATACGCAGGTGCGGAAGCTGTTCCGGAGAGACCGTGAGCAAGGTGGCTTTGACCGATTGGGCCTCGCTCGGGAGATTGCTTTCGGGAGCCTTGTTCTGCCTGCAGCTCGCCTGAAATAGAGCTAATGCAAGCGCCACAACACTTGCTGAAGCGGCGCGCCTCACGTTCGCCGCCTCGTTCATGCGCGTACGGTTGTCTCCAATTGATTGGCTCGTTCACGATCATATATCGAACGGGTTTTGGCGGAACCGCGAATCCTAACGAAAAGTGCTAGCGCGCGATTATCGACTCGTAATATCGCACTGAAACATCGGCAAACACCACGGAGTCACGACGTTGGGGTGCCGTAATGACTGCATCGGATGTTCTTATCGAAAGCCTGCTGGATTGGGGTGTGGAGGTTGTCTTTGGACTTCCCGGAGACGGCATCAATGGCTTTGTTGAGGCACTCCGTATTCATAACGATCGCATTCGCTATGTTCACGTGCGGCACGAAGAAACAGCCGCGATGGCAGCCACCGGCTACGCCAAATTCACCGGCAAGCTTGGCGTCTGCTTTTCAACGGCCGCGCCCGGCGCCATTCACATGCTGAACGGTCTCTACGACGCGAAGATCGATCAAGCCCCGGTGCTCGCCATCACCGGGATGACCTATCACGACCTGATTGGGACCAACTATCTGCAGGACATGAACCAGGATTACCTGTTTCAGGACGTCGCAGCCTACAACCAGCGCCTGATGGGTCCGGCCCATGCCAAGAATATCGTCGATTATGCTTGCCGAGCTGCGCTGGGCAATCGCGCGGTTTCGCATATTGCGCTGCCAATCGATTATCAGACGGCGGACATGGCGGATCAGAAGCGGTCCAAACGCAATCTTAAGGGACACACCTCAGATGCGTTTACCATTCCCAAGCGTATTCCTCAACGCAAAGAGCTAGAGAAGGCCGCGCGCGCATTGCAGGATAAAAAGCGCATTGCCATTCTTGTGGGAGCTGGTGCTCGAGGCGCCCGCGACGAAGTTCTGCAGACAGCCGACCGCCTGGGCGCTCCGGTGGTTAAGGCGCTGCTTGGCAAAGACGTCATTCCGGATGACAGCCCATATACAACCAGTGGCACCGGTGTGGTCGGGACGCGGGCTTCTTCAGATGTTCTGGAGAATTGCGATGCACTTCTGATTATTGGTAGCTCGTTTCCATATATCGAGTTCTTACCGAAGCCTGGGCAAGCGCTGGGAATTCAAATCGATGACCGGCCTGAGCGCATTGGCCTTCGTTATCCCGTCGATATCGGATTGGTTGGGGACGCGCAAGCAACCTTGCGCGAGCTTCTGATGTATCTGCCGCGCAACGAAGATCGTTCGTTCCTGAAGCACGCGCAAAAAGGAATGGAAGATTGGTGGGAACTGATGGAGGAGCGCGGCACCCGCACCGACAAGCCCATGAAACCGCAGGTAGTGGCGTGGAACTTAGGGCAATTGCTGGCTGACGATGCCATCATCACCGGCGATTCCGGCACCGTAACCACCTGGATCGCGCGTATGAAGTTGCGTGCACAACAGCAGTTCTCCTTTAGCGGAACGTTGTGCAGCATGGCCGCTGGGCTGCCTTATGCGATTGGCGCCCAGGTGGCGTACCCAGGCCGGCAGGTTGTGTCTTTCACTGGCGATGGATCGCTCAGCATGATGATGGGCGATCTCGCAACGCTAACCCAATACAAACTCCCCGTAAAAATTGTCGTTCTGAAAAACAACACGTTGGGACTTATCAAGTGGGAGCAGATGATCTATCTGGGCAATCCCGAATACGGTGTCGATCTGTATCCAATCGATTTCGTGAAGGTTGCGGAAGCATGCGGCGCCACGGGTATCCGCATCGACAATCCCAAACACTGCAAGGATCAATTGAAAGAAGCCCTGACAACGGATGGACCTGTTGTGGTTGAGTGCATCACCGACCCCAACGAGCCTCCGATGCCACCGAAAGCTACCAAGGCCGAGATGAAGCATCTGGCGCAAGCCTTGGCGCGCGGTGAGCGCGATCGCGGTCGAATCTCACTAACCATCGGGCGGCAGGCGATGGACGAATTCTTGTTTCCCGCTAGCGACTATGGCGCGGTCGCCCGTGCTGCGGAAAAGGTCACCGGCAGAGATAAGAAGAAGGAGGAGCAATGATTCCTTCTAAAGAGGTGATGAAACCCAAGCAGGCTGACGAGCTTGCATCGGCGCTTCAGCGAAAGATTGATGGTGAAGTTCGTTTCGACAGCGGCTCGCGGGCCCTTTATGCTTCCGACTTGTCGGTGTATCGCCAGGTGCCGATCGGTGTCGTTGTGCCTCGCACCTATGACGACGTAATCAGAACTGTCGCGCTTTGCCGTGCCTTCGGAGCGCCGATCTTCGGCCGAGGATGCGGAACCAGTCTAGCCGGCCAATGCTGCAATACCGCGGTCGTGATCGATTTCTCGAAGTACCTCAATAAAATCCTGGAAATCAATCGAAAAGAAAAATACGCTTGGGTTGAACCAGGCTTGGTCCTGGACTCGCTTCGCAACGAAACCGAAAAGTACCATCTGACGATCGGCCCCGATCCGGCAACGCACGAATATTGCACTCTCGGCGGCATGATCGGCAACAATTCGTGCGGCGTCCATTCTGTCACAGCCGGTAGAACCGAGGACAACGTTGAAGAACTCGACATTCTCACGTATGACGGACAGCGCATGCTGGTGGGAAAGACGAGTGAGTCCGAGCTGGAATCAATCATCCGCAAGGGGGGACGGCGGGGCGAGATCTACGCCAAACTAAAAAACATTCGCGATCGCTACGCCGATGAAATACGAGCGCGTTTTCCAAAGATTCCGCGGCGCGTCTCCGGTTACAATCTGCCCGAACTTCTTCCCGAGAATGGATTTCAGGTAGCGCGCGCGTTGGTTGGCACCGAAAGCACCTGCGCGCTGGTGCTTCGCGCAAAGATGATGCTGGTGCATAGCCCCCGGCACCGCGTATTGGTGATGGTTGGTTTTTCCGACGTGTTTACGGCGGGCGATCACGCGGCGCCATTTCGCGATCTCAAGCCACTCGGCTTGGAATGCTTTCATCACAAAGTAATTGACAACGAGCATCGTAAGGGCAATCACATGCCTGGCGAGGACTTGTTTCCGTCTGCCGATACGTACGTTCTCTTGGAGTTCGGCGCAGATTCTGCGAAGGAAGCAAAGCATCAGGCGCAGGTAGCCATGCAGAAGATCCGCGTCATGGACAACGACCATACATGGATCCGTCTCATTGAAGATGAGCATGACCAGAAGCTGATCTGGAAAGTCCGCGAAAACGGCGTAGGGGCAAGCCGCATTCCCGGTATCGAAGATGCCTGGCCGAGTTGGGAAGATGCCGCTGTGCCGGTAGAAGAGGTAGGTAATTATCTCCGCGAGTTGTACAAGTTGCTGGATAAGTATCACTACCAAATGACGCTATTCGGCCATATCGGCGACGGTTGCCTGCATACTCGCATCACGTTCAATTTGAAGACTGCTGAAGGCGTGAGGAATTATCGCGAGTTTATGACCGAGGCGGCGCACGTGGTGACGCGTTTCGGCGGCTCACTGTCCGGTGAACACGGCGATGGTCAGGCGCGCGCGGAGTTTCTTCCTGTCATGTACGGAAGTGAGATTGTGCAGGCTTTTCGGGAATTCAAGTCCGCTTGGGATCCGGAATGGCGCATGAATCCCGGCAAAGTAGTGGACCCATACCCGATGGATACGAACCTGCGCGTCGGGCCAGACTTCAAGCCGAAGCCTGTCCTAACAGTATTTCAATTTCCGGAGGATCAAGGCAGCTTTGCCCACGCGACGGAACGCTGTTTTGGCGTGGGTAAGTGCCGCGGGCTGGATGGCGGCACCATGTGTCCGAGCTTTCATGCCACTCGCGAGGAAATGCACAGCACGCGGGGTCGCACGCGCCTGCTGTTCGAAATGCTGCGCGGCGAGGTAATCCAGGACGGCTGGAAAGATCCGCACATTAAAGAAGCTCTCGATCTCTGCCTGGCATGCAAGGGTTGCAAGGGCGATTGCCCAGTGAATGTAGATGTCGCCACTTACAAAGCCGAATTTCTGTATCACTATTATGAGGGCAAGCCACGACCCGCCAGCGCTTATGCGATGGGCATGATCAATCGCTGGGCGGAAATTGCATCTCTGTTCCCGGACACTGCCAACTTGTTCACGCAAACGCCGGGACTATCGCGTGTCGCGAAAGCCGTAGCAGGCTTGACGCAGCATCGCAAGATGCCGGCATTTGCGAAACAGACATTCCGGTCTTGGTTCACAGACCGCAGCGCCCGAACCAAACGAAAAAACGATACGCGACCCGCCGTTGTGTTGTGGCCCGATACATTCAACAACTATTTCTTCCCGCACACGGCTAAAGCTGCCGTAGAAGTTCTCGAATCCGCTGGATATCGCGTCGAGATACCTAAGCGAATTCTCTGTTGCGGCCGGCCGCTCTACGATTACGGTTTTCTCGATCGCGCCAAAAAGTATCTGTTGGAGATTCTCGATACACTCAATCCGCAAATCACGAACGGTACCCCAATAGTGGTCTTGGAACCGAGCTGCGCCTCTGTGTTTCGCGATGAAGCAACAAATTTGTTCCCGGGCAACGAAGATGCACAGCGGCTCCGCGCGCAAACCAAGTTACTAAGCGAGTTTCTTGTGGACGCCAAATACAATCCACCCAACCTTAAGCGCAAGGCTCTCATTCATGGGCATTGCCATCACAAGGCTCTATGGGGCATGTCGGCAGAACAAAAGGTCATCAGCCAGATGGGCTTAGACCCTGAGTTGCTGGACTCTGGTTGCTGCGGACTAGCAGGTTCATTTGGCTACGAAGAGGGTCACTATGACGTGTCTATGAAGATTGCCGAGCGGGTGTTGTATCCGCGCGTGCGCGAGGCGCCGCGAGACACCATCATCATCTCCGACGGGTTCAGTTGCCGCGAGCAGATTATGCACGGCACTCGACGCCACGGCATGCATATAGCTGAAGTGATCCAGATGGCACTTCATCAGCCGCTAACCGCGAGAAAGAGGTACATAGAAACTGGTTGGGTGCAGGAAGAGCCATCGTATCCAGTGCTTACCGCCGCCGCGACGGCAGGATTGCTAGCCGCGGGCGGGATGTTCTTGCTTAGCCAGATGAATAACGGATCGCCGAAAACAATGGCAACGGCCGGACAAGTGAAGCAACAGTAATTTTTTTCAGTGCTCTCATGCGCTGGGCATCGCCACGTAACCAGTTGCCGGGTCATCCGAAAGCGTGGGTTGCAGCTTCGCTAGCCTGGACTGCCGGATTTGTTGACATTACCGTCTGGCTTGTTCTCTATCAGGTCTATACGTCCCATATGACCGGAAACACGGCATCATTTGCGGACGATATCGCTCAATGCAGATGGGGCGAGGCGTTTCACCATGGCTGGATTATTTTGCCTTTCGTCTGCGGACTGCTCTATAGCGCCGCAACGACAAAAGCCGCGCGCCGTCGGGGATTTCATTCTTCTTTCTCAATTGCTCTCATTACCGAGGTGCTGCTGCTCGGCGCGTTCATCGCTCTCGGATCGAGGTATATAGAAGGAGGCAAGATTAAACCGCCGCCCGGCTTTATCGAATATCTGCTTCTTTCCCTGCCCGCCGCGGCAATGGGAGTTCAGACTGTAACGGTCACGAATATCAATGGCCTTCGCGTATACACGACTTACCTGACGGGCTCACTCTCAAAATTTGGAGAAGCCGTGACCGACTATCTTTTCTGGCTCCGTGATCGCACCCGCGGAAGGCTTGCAACTCGGCTGGGAAAGGTGCTGCGCGTATCTCCGCGCCGAAAATCGTTTCGTCATGCAGTCTTAACCGCTAGTTTATGGTTTGGTTTTTTTCTGGGGGCTTTGTGTGGCGCGATTGCCGAACAGCGCTTTGTACTCTACGGCTTGTATGCGCCTATCGCCATCCTGACAGTAGCTATTATCATCGATGTGATGTGGCCTGTAGCAGCGGCTGACGAGCCTCAAGCAGGCGAATCAGCGCACTGAGGATGAAGTTCGCTTCAACCGCACATAGATGGGCCCGGCATCTTCCTCTAAGACACGCTCATTTCCTTCGATCGCAATTGGCTCCCCAAAAATGTTGCAAATCGACGGCGAGTCATCGGGAGAAAAGTGAATCTGAAAATTCAGCTGGGCATCATCGTTCCACAAGATGAACACAACATCTTCAGCGGCATCGAGCCGTATGGCATGCAAACCATGTGGCAGGCGACGAACTGTCCCAGAGAAAGTGTGGTCCCGTGCGACGCTCGTTAAAGCCTTTACGGCTTTCATGGCCGGCTTGTCGCTGTTGCCCTGATTGAGCAGGCCAAAATTGTGTTCTCTATTAAAAGGATTCGCTCCATCATCTCGCAAGTCGTATAAAACGATAACCGGCAAACCGAGAGTCCACATAGTAAGACACTCGCGGGCAACAAGCACCGCCTGCCGTTTTCGAGCCGCTTCGCTATGACCGCCGTCTGCAAAACCCTGTGACGGACCATCGTACGACGAATAGCCCCACTCCGTCACCCAGACAGGTGTGTTCTTTAGGGAGTTGTGCTGCATGAGCTGCCGAAGCCGCTCCATATCTGCCGGCGTCGTTTCCGGTCCCGAATCCCGGTAGGGATGCACCGCGACGGCGCTTGCTTTCCGGGCAGCACCGGATTTGAGCATTGCAGCGAGAAATGGGAAGTCAAATCCCGATGTGCCGCCAGTGCTGACCATCGCGGTTGGATCTTTATGCCGGATCAATTCGAGCGTTGCACGCAGCAGATCCGGGTAAATGGCGGGATTCGGAAGAAACTCCTTCGCATTCGGTTCATTCCAGATTTCGAAGCGCACATTACGTCCTCGAAAATGTGTAACGACGGCGGCAGCATAACGCGCATACGCCTCAATGTCTTCGCTCGATTGCGGCGATTTTCCTCCGTGTTCCGGATGGCCGTAAGCCAGCAGCCACAACACGCCCATGCCGCGCGCTTCGAGCGATCGCATCAGACCGTCAAACGGCGCGAAATCGTAACTGCCCTGCTTTTCCAACCGCGCCCAAGGCAGATCGGTGCGGACAAAGCTGAATCCGGCGACCTTTGCAAGATCGAGCGCCCGATCGTCTTTCAGGAAGTGAATGTTCACTCCCAACCGAGGGCTCAGCTTTGCGGCCTCTTTCGATGCGCCAGCTATGGCGGCTTCTTTATCGAAACGAAAATCGCGAACGGGAACGTTCTGAGTCTTCGCCTGCTGATCCGCAGCAGCGAGCCAGAGCACGGCAAGGACTCTTACACACCACGAAAACCCATTATTGAAGAGCACTTCTGCCACGCGTGCCTAAAATATCATCGAGTACTTTGGACTCAGGCACTGAATGAAAACTACTTACTTGGGCAGCGCGGCAACACTGCTGCTCTCCTCGCTCGTCTCTACTCTTTCCGCCGCGGATTTCCGGCCACCTGCTGTTCCATTGGTCACGCACGATCCATATTTCAGCATCTGGTCCATGGCCGATCGCCTTACCGATCAGCCGACGAAACATTGGACCGGCACGGTCCAGTCTCTGTCCAGTTTAATCAGAGTAGATGGAACCTCGTTCAGGCTTATGGGGACGGAACCTCGCAGAATGCCCGCGATGGCTCAAGTTAATCTCAAAGTCCTGCCAACGCGAACTCAATATGGCTTCGAAGGAGCAGGCGTTCGAGTTGAACTGGAGTTTCTCACGCCGTCACTGCCGCAAGATCTCGATGTACTCTCGCGGCCGGCTACCTATGTAACGTGGCATGCCTCTTCCACGGACGGAAAAAGTCACAACATATCTATCTATTTCGACGCTGGTTCCGAAATAGCAGTCAACACTCGTGATGAACCGGTCGTCTGGTCACGTTATCGCATGGGAGATCTGGAAGTATTGCGAGCGGGTTCACAAGCGCAGCCGATATTGGAAAAATCCGGCGATGACCTGCGGATTGACTGGGGTTATTTATATGTCGTCGCTCCGCCCGAAGCGGGAACAGCGAACGCGGCTTCGTTTCGACCGGAGGCGATGAATACATTCACAAGCTCCGGACACGTTCCGGATGCCGATGCGACGGAGACATTTAAGCCTTACGGTCAGCCTGAACCGGTGCTCGCGTATTCATTCGATTTAGGCGAAGTGGGCCAGTCCGCTGTGTCACGTCATTTGATAGTCGCTTATGACGATCAGTTCTCGATTGCCTATTTGGAACGGCGACTGCGGCCATACTGGCGCCGGAATGGAGCAACGGCGACAGACATGCTGCACGCGGCGCTGAAAGACTACGACACCCTGAAAGACCGGTGCAAGCAATTTGATCAACAAGTGCTGGCGGATTTGCAGCGTATCGGTGGCGATGATTATGCACAGCTCTGTGCATTGGCCTATAGACAAACGTTGGCGGCGCATAAGTTAACCGCGGACGTTGATGGCACCCCCCTCTATTTCTCAAAAGAAAATTTCAGCAACGGTTCGATTGACACGGTCGACGTCACTTATCCGAGTTCTCCGTTTTTCTTGTTGTTTAACCCGCGCTTGCTGCAAGGTCAATTGAAGCCGGTTCTGGAATATGCAAACTTGCCGCGCTGGCATTTTCGGTTTGCGCCGCACGATCTTGGGCGTTATCCATTGGCGAATGGTCAACAGTATGGGGGCGGCGAGAAGACGGAAGAGAATCAGATGCCGGTAGAGGAAAGCGGAAACATGCTGCTGATGGTCGCTGCTATGGAACAGGCGAACGGTAACGGGCGCTTTGCCGAGCAATATTGGCCCTTGTTAACTAAGTGGGCAGAGTACCTAAAGAGCAAAGGGCTCGATCCCGAAAACCAACTCTGCACCGACGATTTCGCCGGGCATCTTGCCCACAACGCAAATCTGTCCATCAAAGCGATTCTGGCATTAGCCGCTTACGGCAAGCTGGCTGGAATGCTGGGCCATTCCGACATTCAACACTCTTACGAAGAACTGGCCCGTGATTATGCCAAGCGCTGGGTTCAGATGGATCCAGACGACAACCATTTTCGGTTGGCGTTTGACCGGCCAGGCACTTGGAGCCAGAAATACAACTTAGTTTGGGACACGCTGCTCGGCTTACATCTATTTCCTCAGGAAGTTGTTCAAAAGGAGCTTACCGTCTATAAGTCGCACGAAAACAAATACGGACTGCCTTTGGATAATCGCGCCGACTACACGAAAATTGATTGGCTTACTTGGACGGCGTCTTTAGCGAACAATCGCGCCGAATTTGAAGAAATCTTCGATCCCGCATATCGTTTTGCCAATGAGTCCCCGAGCCGCGTTCCACTGACGGATTGGTACGACACAAAAACAGGCAAGCAGGTCGGTTTTCAGGCGAGATCTGTCGTGGGAGGGTTGTTCATCAGAATGTTGGACAATCCCGAGATGTGGAAGAAATACGCGAACGCGACCGCAAACCAATGAAATTCCTAAGATAGCGGCGGATCGCCACCAAAATCTGCTGAGCTGAAGTAAAGCGATTCTACTTGTCAATCTAGACCGCTATGTAGTATTCTACTTTTGGATGCTCGAAGTCTGTTCGCTCACCAAATGCTACGCCACCATTCCCGCGGTTGATAATGTGTCATTCACCATTCGTCCGGGCGAAGCTCTCGGTTATCTAGGCCCAAATGGTTCAGGCAAAAGTACCACGGTCAAAATCATCACAGGCTTGATGGAGCCCAGCCGCGGCCACGTTTTTTTCAACGGGACTGACATTCAACAGGATCTTGCGGCTTATAAGAGATTGCTGGGCTATGTCCCTGAAGAAGCGAATCTGTATCCGTTTCTTTCTGGTTTGGAGTACTTGGCGCTAGTCGGAAGACTGCGCGAAATGCCGGATTCATTAATCGCCAGACGCGCCGACGCCATGCTGCAACTCTTCGCGATGCATCCTCATCGGCATACCGCGATTGCGGCGTATTCGAAAGGAATGCGCCAGCGTATCCTTTTGATCGCAGCTCTAATTCATAATCCGCAAATCATTATCTTTGACGAGCCGCTGTCGGGCCTAGATGTCACCTCGGCGCTGATCTTCCGGCAACTCGTCACTGAGTTGCGCGAGCAAGGGAAAATTATCTTCTACTGCTCGCACGTACTTGAGGTGGTGGAGAAAGTCTGCTCGCACGTTATCATCCTTCATCGCGGCAAACAGGTAGCGTATGGCGCCGTCGAAGATCTAAAGCGTTTCCAGGTGATGCCATCGCTTGAGGCGGCGTTCTCTCATCTGGTGCAGGAGGTAGATGCGTATCAAACGGCGCGCGACATCGCAGAAGCGGTCACGACGCTATGAAAATGCATCGCTCCTGGCGCTCAGGTGCTTCGCGAAATCCATTTTGGATTCTCGTGGGCCACTTCATCCAACGGCTCCTCGCCGGTGAAGACGAAAACGAAGGCGGAATGAGCATTGGTCTTGGGGCAGTGCTCGCGATCCTTGCGTCTCCTGGCGCATTCGCTTCGATATTCCTGCTCGACAAATACTCTACTCTGATGCAATGGTTTCGGCACCAGACGTTCAATTCTTATAGAGCGTCGGTTGCGGACGAGTATTTTTTCATTGTTCTGTCGATGACCGTGACCGGGCTCGTCATGGTGCTGCGGTGGAACCGCCTCTTTCCGGATCGCCGAGACTACGCCAATCTCGCCGTCCTGCCGATCCCTATTCGAAACGTGTTTCTTGCAAATTTCGTTGCGCTTTTGAGCCTCGCCGTATTGTTTGCGGTCGACCTTAACGCGTTTTCCGCGTTCTTTTTTCCTTTCATCGTGACGATCAGCGACGGGAAAGGCGGCAGCTTTGCAAAGCTCTTGCTCATGCTCCGCAGTCACGGCGCCACCGTTTTCTTATCCAGCCTGTTTAGTTTCTTTGCCATATTCGGCCTGGTCGGCCTTCTCATACTTGTTGTTCCGAAGCGATTCTTTCAACCGGTTTCTCTTTGCACCCGCATCTTGCTTGTGGTTGTGCTCTTGACCGAGTTTTTCGCGAACATGTTCCTTCAGCTTTTCTCCGGACATTTATCGGGTGGCGGCAACGCCTACGCCCATCTGCTTCCTTCGTTCTGGTTTCTGGGCATTTACGAAACGCTTGCCCATCTCGACAATCCGGCGACGGAATCCCTTGCACAAAGAGCGCTCTTTGCAATAGCGGCGGCCATTTTTATTTCGTTGAGCGCTTACGCACTCTGCTACCGCCGGCGTTTTGTCCGCTTGGCCGAGTCGCTTGACGTAATCGGAGGCGTCCAGCACCGTCATCGTGTTCAACTCTTCAACTGGCTATTGCAGTCGTTGTTCCCGTCCAGCTTCGAACGTGCGGCAGCCAGCTTTATTGCAAGCGCGCTCACGCGCAGCGAACGCCATTTGATGTTTCTAGGCGCCTATCTAGGTATTGGCGTGGTGCTCACTGCCCAAACGGTCATGGATGGTCTCAACGCCCGCACAGCGTCTTCCATTCCTGGACCGGATCTGTTAGCCATTCCGCTGATGGTTGCGTTTTTTATTCTCACCGGTCTTCGATTCGCATTCGACATGCCCGTCGCGCTAAGCGCGAACTGGGTCTTTCGCTGCACTTTGGACGATCCGTTGCTGAATCCGAGGCCTCCAGTGCGGAAAATCATGCTGCTTTGTGTCCTGGTCTGGGAACTTGCCATACTTTTTCCCGTGATGTTCGTGCAATTCGGTTGGCAATTCGCGGTTGTGCACACCGCGACTGTTGTGATTCTCAGTGCGACGCTGGTTGAGTTTCTACTGGTTCGCTTTCACAAAATTCCTTTTACCTGTAGCAACCGTCCCGACATTCGCGTGCTGATTATGCGCATCTTAGGAGCCGTACTAGCGGTGATGATCCTGGTGCCCCTGCTTGCCTCTATAGAACACGGCATGTTACTGAAGCCGGCGCGTTTTGTTTTCGGTGCATTCCTGCTCGGTGGCGCCTGGTACTGGATTCTGCGTTATCGCCGGGGAACGCCGCCCTGGGATCTACGCATTACATTCGAAGATACGCCGCCTCCGGCATTTGAGCTTCTCAAGCTGGTTTAAAGGGTGTAGCATTCGAGATAGGTATGAGCGGCTTGGCTAAACTTTCGCACACCGCTGCCATGATTCTGCAGACCGTCGATAACGGCTGCAATTATGGCTTTGACATTATGGACGCGACCGGATTACCCAGCGGCACGGTTTATCCGGCTCTTCGCCGGATGGAGACCGAAGGCTGGATCTCCTCGGAATGGGAGCCCGAAAAGAAGGCCGTCGCCGAGCAGCGGCCCGCGCGGAAATACTACAGGATCACGCGAAGCGGTTCAGAGGTTCTGGAGCAATCTCAGCAGCGCTATCCGCTGCTTGGAAAGCTCGCAACGGTCAAATCGCGCCGCTAAGGAACAGCTATGTCAGGCGCCGCCAGGCCACCGCGTTCGGTTCGTTTTTGCAACCTGATGGTGCGGGTAGCCGCCCGGCTTGTGCCGGCAATTCAGCGGAACGAATGGCGGCGCGAGTGGTCGGCCGAAATTTGGCACCGCTGGCAATTTCTGTTTTATGCCGGTGTTTGGGATCGGCGTGAATCCTGGGGGCTGATCCGGAACTGTCTTGGCGTGTTTCCCGACGCAATCTGGCACTTCGCTTTACAAGATTCCGTTCAGGAAAAAATTCGCAATTGGGCCCGCTCTCCTTGGACGTGCTTATCAGCTTTGTTGGTCCTGCTACTGACCGTCGCGGCGGCTACCGGCGGCCTTCCAGCAACGCGTCAGCTTTTCTTCTCCGGTTCCCAAACTAAGACTGATGGCCTGCTTTTCATTTGGCTGCACCCAACCGTGGGCGGTCCGGACAAAGAATTGCCGTCCGACGTGCCGCCAGCGTGGGCCTCGCACAGCAAACTCCTTGAAAGCGCTGCCGGATTTCACATCATCCGCCAGCAAATTACATCACCAGCAACTGGTGCCAACGCGTTGGTGATCAAAACGGAACCGGCGCTCTTTAAAGTTCTCGATGTAGCGCCTTTTCTAGGCTCGATTCCGCGCCAATCCGGCGTCGTCATCGACCAGCGAAGTTGGAAAACCGTTTTTCATGCCGACCCGAAGATCATCGGTTTGAAGATTACCATCGGAAAGGAACCGTATCCCATCACCGGCGTTCTTCCGCCTGGTTTCCAGTTCATCAGCAGGCAACCCTGCGTGTTCGTGGTAAACCGCTGGCTCTCAAATCGAGTCAACGTGATCGCGCGCTCGCGTCCTGGCGTTACGTCCGTTCAGCTTGACCGCGAGCTGGTTGGAATTTCTGAAAATGTAACCTACTACTTCTTTAAGTCCCAACTGCGCATGTCGTTCGTGAAGGACGAACTCTGGACACCGGTGCATCTATTCGGGATCGCTGTATCGGCCATCGCGCTTCTGTGTTTCTGGGTGGCCCACGTCCGCTTGCGTCAAGTCCGAATGGCGCTCCGGCCAACGAACAGGAAAAGTGCGGCACGTCGTGGCGTGTTCTTTACCGCCAAGATCTTGCTCGGACTGGCTTTTGCGTTTGTCGTAAGCCTTGAATGCTCACGGTCACAGACAGCACTGATATTCGGTTCGCGTGATCCTGCCAGCGGCCCGTTCATTCTTTGGCTATATATCGTCGGCGCAATGAGTGTTTTCTTCTGGGCGGTTGCCGATCAACGCGCGCGATGCCGTGTCTGCCTGCGTCTACTGTGTTTTCCGGTGCGAATCGGCTGCCCGGGATGTTTGTTACTGGACTGGTCGGGTACCGAGCTGCTTTGCAGCGAAGGCCACGGTGTGCTCCACGTCCCGCACATGGCGCCGAGTTGGGACGAGGAAAGCGAGCGCTGGATTACGCTTGATGAATCCTGGAAAAGCTTGTTTGCTCCAACGGAGTGAGCCCCAGTCGCGCCGATGCACGGCCCGCGGTTTCTTCCTTTTTCTTCTCGTCCGACTTCTTTTCGACATGCCGTCGCACGTCAATGCGTCTGGGTTCCGCTTTGAACCAGAACGGACGGAAAAAGCGCGCGTAACAAACGTTGCATCTCCAAGGAAGCATGACGGAACTGATCGCCCGCTCAAACATGTTCCTGCGCCGCGATCTCTGAATTTCTTTTGAGGCACACTTCGGGCATCGCCCATAGTGCTTGTCGGTCATGCTGTCGTGTTCCATCTAAAACTAGATCGCGCGTGAAAACAAATTGTTGCTCATGAACCCGAGCCAGCCGTCTTTAGCGATTCATTAACTTGTCCGTGCCAAACAATTGAGCCCATGAGTCCTATCTATTTGGTCGCCGTTTGTAGGGCTTTCTCTCTGCCAGCGTTTTCGTACTAGTAGTAAATGGACCAGCGTGGGTCCGCTGACAGTCGGCAGCGCCATTGATTCACGCTTGTGAATACATCAGAATCAACGAGCGCTGGGCGAACGGCAAATATACAAGCGCCGCCGTCATTCCCACGGCCAGCCCAATTCCCACGTGATGAACCAACAGGAATGGTGACAAAGCCCATAGCAAATCGAGAATCAGGAGTGCCACAAACAATCGCGAGAATTTCGCCGAAAGTTGCCGATAATCGAATGCCACGGCCGCGGCTAGAAATAGGCGAACCGGAATCATAGCAGCCGCCGTAATGATTAGAATCGCTGCTAACAGCTCCGGCGAAAACAGGCGAAGCTCCGAAAAAACGTCATAGATCTCCGGCAAATTCGCAAGCGCGCTAAAGTAGAACGCCAAGTACATGGCTTGAATAAGAATCAGCAAAGTCCACACCACTTGACGAGGAGCCCTGGGCAACTCATGAGGCGTAGTCAGCAAACCGGTTTCCGGAACTAGCGGAACGTTCTCCTGCAGGCCTGTCGTTTGTCGCGACGCGGGCAGGTCGGCAGGCACGGTTACGGCTGAGATGAAGCGATAGCCTTTCCCGGGAACGGTTTCGATATGCCGCGGACGGGAGGCGGAGTCACCCAGCGCTTGACGGAGTTTGTTGACTGCAGTGTTCAGTCCATGATCGAAGTCGACAAACGTATCAGCGTTCCATAAACGCAGTCGCAGTTCCTCGCGAGTGACCAACTCAGACGGTTTTTCCACCAGCATGAGCAGTACCTGAAACGGCTGCGAATGCAGTTTGATACGAACACCATGTTTACGCAATTCGCCGGTCGTTTCGTCTGCTTCGAAAGGCCCAAAGCGAAACACGCGGCCTGTACGGTCCACTCTCATTTCGCGTTGGCTTCAGTTTAACTTTCCTCAAACATGCGGACGTACGAGTGCCCTTCGTTCAGTGGGCAAGAAGGCGCTTGGAACGGATGAGATGCTTCAGCAACACCTTTACCTCCAATCATTTGCGCGATGAGGTCACAAATGAGGCGTGATTTGAGCCGCCTTGCATTGAATCGCGTCGCTGAGTCGACGATTCTTCAAGCGTGACCGCCGGAAGACCAATTTTCGAAATGAACGCAACCAATTTCGCCAACCCAGTACGGGTGCACAAAGCACTGACAGCGGCGATAGAAAAGCGAGCACTCGTATGGATGGCGCTCCGAACACCGCAATGTATTACTCCGGACCACCTGACCAGCTTGGCGTTGTGTTCCCAGATTCTCGCCGGCGTAGCCTACGCCTTCGCGCATCAGAATCCGGCAGCCTTATGGCTTGTGAACCTTTTTCTGGTTTTGAATTGGCTAGGAGATAGCTTGGATGGCACGTTGGCGCGCGTGCGCAATCGTCAAAGGCCGTGCTATGGCTTCTATGTGGACCACGTGGCCGACGCGTTGGGTGCTCTCGCGCTAATGGCGGGATTGGGGTGTTCCAGATATCTCCACTGGCAGATCGCCGTGGGTCTGTTGGTATGTTTCTACCTGCTTTCGATAGAAAGCTACCTGGCAACAGTCGCTTTGGGCGACTTTCACGTATCTCATGGCCTGTTTGGCCCGACGGAGATTCGGCTTCTGCTCATGGTCGGCAACTTCGTTGTCATGGCCCATCCGATCGCGCGTATCGGCAACTACTCATTGCTGGTTTTCGATCTCGGTGGCGGAATCGCGATCCTGGCGATGGTCATGATGGCCCTAAGAGTTATCTCGCGCCATGTGACAATCCTCTACCGCGAAGAAGCTTCGCGATGACGGCCCCCGCCCATCTGTTGCGCCGTTTCGCGAAATTCAACCTGGTGGGCTTGCTTGGATCTGGATTGCAAATCGTGCTGCTATGGATACTGAAAGAGCGGCTTGCCATTCCAACTCTTGCGGCAACGCCAATCGCAGTTGAAATTGTTGTGCTGCACAACTTCATCTGGCACATGAAGTTCACCTGGCGCGGTCAGGAATTCAGGACCCCACGGCACTGGGCAACCGCGCTCCTCCGCCTCCATGCCGGCAATGCCGCCATCTCGATCGCCGGGAACACCATCTTACTTTTCGTCTTAGTCGAATGGCTCAGAATTCCCATCGTCTTGAGCGCCGCAGCCGCCATCCTCCTGTGCTCTCTAGCTAACTTTTTCGTCGCCGACCGCTGGGTCTACTCTGCCCCGGTTTGTCGGCGGCCGCCTGCATAAGCGACAATAAAGATTCAAGTTATACTAACGAAAAGGTTATGGGTCGAGGTACGCCCGTCCGTAGCCCTCGAAGTTTTCTGCAGGAGTTCCGCCGTAATCTATGTTTGACCTGTTTCGCAGCCGAGAGAAAAGTGTGCGCATTCTCCTCGGCGTGCTGCTCGGCCTGATCGCCATTTCGATGCTGCTTTACCTGATTCCCGGCGGCCCTGGGAACATGGGCTCCGGCGGCGACAATGTCCTCGCAACGGTGGGCGACCAGAAGATCACATCGACCGACGTCGACCGAGCGCTACAAAATCTTACTCGAGGCCAACAGAGTCTGCCTCGCAGCGTCATGGCGATGTACGTTCCCTCAGTCGTCAATCAGTTGATTGAAGCGAAAGCTATGGCCTACCAGGCTCGTCAGATGGGTCTGCACGTCACAGATCAGGAACTCGCCGACTCCATTGCCGCCGAACTTTCAGGCGTGACCGGCGGCAGCTTCGACATGCGTACGTACCAAATGGTTCTGGCGCAGCAGGGCCTGACTGTAAGCGACTTCGAGAATCAGCAGCGTGAGGCAATGCTTACCTCGCGTCTCGAAAATCTGGAAGCGCAGTCGGTAGTCGTATCAGATCAGGATGCGCGCGCCGAATACCAGCGCAAGAACCTAAAGGTGGGTTTGCAGTTTTTGGATTTTGAGCCCAAGGATTTCGCCGGGAAAGTGAACAAAGATCCTGCCGCCGTGAAGGCGTACTTCGACAGCCATCGCGCGTTGTTCCGCCTCCCCGAAAAGCGTGACGTGAATCTGATTGTTGGCAGCACCGCGGATTTCATACCAAAGGTGAACATTTCCGACGCGCAGTTGCAGCAGGATTACCGCGAGAACATCGACAGCTATCGCACAGCCGATCGCGTGAAAGTTCGCCACATTCTGATCAAGACGCAGGGTAAATCGAAAGAAGAAGCCGCCAAACTGAAGGCGAAAGCTGAAGACCTGCTGAATCAACTGCACCATGGCGCAGATTTCGCCGAATTGGCCAAGAAAAACTCGGAAGACCCTGGCTCAGCGGACAAAGGCGGCGAACTTGGATGGATTGTTAAGGGCCAGACAGTACCGAATTTCGAAAAGACTGCGTTCAGCTTGAAACCGGGCGAACTCAGCGGGCTTGTAGAAACCGAATATGGTTACCACATCATTCAGGTAGAGGACAAGCAGGCTGCCCACACCCAAAGCTTTGAGGAAGCCCGTCCTGCCCTTCTCGCGGAAGCCCAAAAGGAGGCTGCCGGAGATCTGATGAAGAAAGCTATCGATGCGGCGCGCACGGAGATCATCAAGACTCCAGCGCAGGCCGAAGCCATCGCGCAGAAACACAATCTGAAATATTTCCGTGCAAGCGGTTTGGCCCGCACAGACAATTTGCCCGACGTGAACTCAGCGCCCGATTTGACAAACGCGCTTTTCACGCTGCCCAAGGGGGCAACAACTGATGTCGTAGAACTGCAAAACGGCGCCAAACAGGCGTTCGGCACGGTGACCAATATCATTCCGGCCCGCAATGCCGAATTTGCAGAAGTACAAAACGAAGTAATGCAGAAGTACACCGAGGCGGAAACGGCGCAATTAGCCCAGAAAGCGGCTTCCGCCGCTGCGGCTGAAAAACGGCAGGGTAAGAGCCTCGAAGCGATCGCAAAGGAGTACGGCTTGACCGTTAAAACCGCAGCGCCCTTTACTATCAACGGCGCGGCTGAGGGCATCGGCTCGGCCACCCTATTATCCGCTGCATTTAAGGCCAAGGTGGGCGATGTGATTGGCCCCATCTCGGCTCAAACCGGACAGTTCGTCTGCGAAGTGTCGCAAGTGATTCCGGCAGATATGAGCCAGTTCGCCCAGAACAAAGCTTCAATCGTACAAGAGATTACGCAACAGCGCCTATCGGTCCAGCAGCCGCTTTTCCGCCAAAGTATTGTCGACGAACTGAAGCGGCGGCGCAAAATCACGATGAACCAAGCGGCGCTATCGCGGCTGCTTTCCTCCTATCAAAGCTAAGGCCGCACGTTGCTTCATCAGTTCATCGGCTTTCTTCACAGCCTTACTAATCCGGACAAGCTGATCCAGTTGCTGTCTACCAGCATGACCGGATGGGCGGGCTACCTGTTGTTGTTCTTGATTGTGTTTGCCGAGAGCGGTTTGCTTGTCGGCTTTTTTCTGCCCGGCGATTCTCTCTTATTCACCGTGGGTATCGTCGCGGGAGCCGGAAAATTGCAGGTTGGCACCATCATCGTTATGCTTGCCATCGCATCGATGGCCGGCGATGGCATTGGCTTTCTCCTCGGCGCAACGTTAGGCTACCGCCTTTTCCAAAATCCAAATTCGAAGATCTTCCGGCGAGAGTATTTGGACCGCACCCATGAGTTCTACGAACGACACGGCGGCAAAACAATTATTTACGCCAAATTTGTCCCCATCATCCGCACCTTTGCGGCCTTTATCGCCGGCGTCGGCAAGATGAAGTATTCGCGCTTCATCGCATTCAACGTCTTCGGTGCTTGTGGCTGGGTGACGCTCATGATCACGCTCGGCTATACTCTCGGCGGTATTACCTTCGTGCGCGCAAATTTCGAAAAAGTTGTGCTGCTTATCATCGCGCTTTCGCTTGCGCCGGTCGCTTTGCAGATTCTAAAACGGTCTAAGCAGGTGCCCCAACCCGTCGAGCGCGCCTGAGATTTCAAAACAACAGCATCTGCGATTGAGGCGGCGGATCGGGAACGAAATTTTGCCGGTCGCGTCGCCCAATGCCGACCCGCTCCCGGACGTCATCCACCAGTTTTGCGATCCTTTCGGGATACGCGCCCCTCAGGTAAGCGCCGGACTGAAAGCTTTTTTCATATCGTCTAAGATGCTGCGGAAACTGGTCGGCGAGAAATGGGAAAAAGACTCTCTGTGCTGAGGGCTGAAGGAAAAGAACGTTTGCGCCGAATTCTTTTGCTCCCGCCTTCTTGGCCGCTCGCGCTATCGATTCCAGATTTTCTTCTGAATCGCTGATCAAAGGCAACACCGGGTTGGCGATGACCCCGACCGCCACGCCGGCCTCAGCCAGTTCAGTTACAGCGCGTATTCGCAGATCAGGGCGCGGCGCGTAAGGCTCCGTTAAACGCGCCAAGTTGCGATTCATGGTGGTAACGGTAACTGTCACGCCAACTTCGTTCCGTTCGGACAGCTTTTTAAGCAGTTCCTTGTCTCGAGCCACAAGATTCGATTTTGTGGTGACAAAGATCGACAGGCCTTCCATCGTGAGCAGTTCGGTTAGCACCTGCCGCGTAAGTCCAAAGCGTCTTTCAGCAGGCTGATACGGGTCTGTAGCTGTTCCGATGCCGATAACCTGACAGGGTTTTGTCGAACGGAGTTCCTCTCGAAAAGAAAGGGCATTCCAATCCTTCGCGTAGATCTCGGTTTCAAACGCGGTTGGATCGCGCCGCTCCATGAATTCGTGTGTGAAGCGGGCATAGCAGTATTTGCAGCCGTATTCACAGCCACGGTAGGGGTTAATTGTCCAATCAAACGGTACGCGCCCTGACTGGCATCGATTCAGCCAGCGTCGCGTAGGCAGAGATCTGTACTCTACCCTGCGTTTTTCCTCAATGACTGTGCCTTCGGAAGCGAGGCGCGCGATACCGATAAGGGGAACGAATTGCTGCTGCATGAGAGTGGCCTCTCACCAGCAATATTCTCCTTTTATTCGCCTCTTGTCAAGTAGGCGTAGTTATGATGCCAACAGGGAGATGACGCCCTTCTGCCGCAAGCCGTTCAACGCAAGGCCGTGTCGACCGCGAACGCCCGTCTTTTCGAAGATATGTTTCAAGTGAATCTTCACGGTACCAGGACGAATGCCTAATTCCTGGGCGATCTCACGGTTCTTGAAACCCTGCTCCACCAGTTCCATAACCTGATGTTCGCGCGGTGTCAGATCTGTTCGGATCTGCGTGTCGGCCGGAGTGGCTTCACGAAACACCGAGTCTTGCATCCAACTGCGGCCCTGAGCAGCCGCCCTCAAGCAAGCTAAAACTTTGTCCGGATCTGCCGATTTACGCAAAATCCCTTTGGCGCCAGCCTGAAGAAATTTCAGAGCCTCCGCCTCTGTGATAGACATGCCCCACACGACAACGGCTGGTACCGTCGAACGGGTGGCGCCGTGCTCCGCGGGCAATTGGCTCAAAGCTTCGAGGACGGTCTTTGCCCCTAAGCCCTTATCAATAATTAAAACGTCTGTATTGTGAGCGCCGGCACTCAACATCCATTCCGCCGGGCTCATATGGGAAGCACCGAATGCCAGGTCTTCTGTTGGCTCCAACAAGTGCTTAAGCCCATTCACCATGAGGGGCTGCGTCTCGCAAATGGAGACCGTTTTCTGTGTTTTGCCTGAGTATGCTTCCATGTTCCTGTCTAGGCTACATATCGGCTAGCCTATTCATTCACTTGAGTGGGGGGCTAATCTGAAACCTCTCCAAATCGGCATATATACGGAAACAAGGTCGGAATTTTCCGGCCAACACTGTCCGAAACCCATTGAAAGCAAACCTCCAGCCGTAACATCAGCGCCCATTCACGTGTCGAATGCGCAGGAGGAATCTATGGCCCGAAGTCTTGCCGCTGTGCTTTGCCTTATCTGTTTGATGCTCTTTTCCAGTTGCAGTCAGTCGGACCAGGAAACGGCAAGACAGCGGGAGGCAGAGGCCAAGGCAAAGGCTCACGAAGCCGCGGGTCGCCTGAGTCAGGATGCCAAGAAATTGGGCCGTGAGGTCAAACAGGATGCCCGATCGGCAAGCGAAAAAATCGGGAATGCTCTAAACAGGCCGGGTTCGTCATCAAACGGCGCATCGCAGGCCGAACACAAGATTGCCCGCGGCGGGCGCGACCTGCGTATCGAAACCGACAAAGCCGGCGTCAAGCTCGGCCACGCCGCGATAATTGCGAAAGTTAAAGCCAAACTTGCCACCGACGTCGGTTTGTCCACTGTAACAGGCGTGGACGTAGACGCAAGCGGACAAATCGTGACGCTACGCGGCACGGTCGATTCCGTTCAGCAGAAACAACAGGCCGAGAAAGCGGCGATGCAGGTGAACGGAATAACCAAAGTGATCGACGATCTCCAAGTTCGGCCCTAAACGGGCAGCGCGCTATAAGCGACACCTTTCGCCGGATTCGAGGTGCATCATGAGGAAGGATGAGTATTCCGTCGGGCATTCGCTACGCGCTGCGCAGCCTTCGGAGGAGTTGGGGATTCTCTGTCATTTTTGTCTTCACCCTGACCCTGGGTCTCGCGGGAGTCAACACGATCTTCAGCGTGCTAGACACCGTAATCCTGCGCCCGCTGCCATTCAAGCATGCGGACCGCCTGGTGACCATCACCGAAACAGTACCCTTCATGGGAAATGGTCCCCAGATCTGCACGATTGACGAGTTCCAGCGCTGGCAGAGATCCGGTCTGCTTGATTACGCTGCCGCGATCAACACAACGGATTTAACTCTCACCCGCAGGGATCGCGCAGAGCTCCTGTCTGGTGCTAAAGTTACCCCGGACTTCTTTCGTGTTTTCGGAATCTCACCGCTTCTGGGCCGAGGTTTCCATCCGGAAGACGCGGCTCCCGGGCATGAACAGGTCATCATTCTCAGCCATGAATTGTGGGCGCGGCGGTTTGGAAGCAATCCTGCCATCATCGGCACAAGCATTCAGTTCAGCGGCGCAACCATGACGGTAATCGGCGTAGCGCCACCCCGCTTCGATTTCCCTCGCTTGGCCGATGTGGGCGCCGTCATGCGGTTCGCTCCCGAGCAAGCCGAATTCTGGACGCCCTTAGTCATAACTCAAAAGATGATTGACCAGAACAACTACAGCTATTACCTAGTCGGGCGCTTGCACGCGGGCATTCTCCCAGCCCGCGCAGCGGCAGAGTTCAAGGTTTCGGCGATCCAAAGTCTCCACTATATTGTGGAGAGGAATCCGCAATATCGCGAACCCCTCGAACATCTTGCCAAAATAATCGCTATCCAGGTCACGCCGCTAAGAGAAAGCATGGCGTGGGGAGTTCGCAATGCGCTCTGGATGCTGCTCGCGGCTGTCGCGCTGCTGTTGCTTTTGGTGCTGTTCAATCTCGGCAACCTGCTAGTCACGCGCAATGCCAACCGTCTGCGCGAGTATGCAATCCGGCAAGCGCTTGGCGGCAGCCGTTGGCAACTGTTCCGCCAAGCGTTGATCGAGCAAGGCATTCTCATCGCCATTGCCTCCATCCTCAGCTTGAGTCTCGGCTACTGGGCCATTGAGCTGGTCCGCAAGATCGGGTCGGCCCGTGTGCCCCGGCTGTATGAACTTTCGCTCGACACGCACACCATAGTTCTGTTGCTTAGCTTGAGTTTCGCGACGGCCCTTATTTTCGGAGCCCTGCCCCTTATCGTTCTTCCCGATTCAGTTGGCTGGTTTCGAAGCGAGAGCAGGTCCTCAACCGGCGATCGCCGTGCCCAGCGCCTTCGGGCCGCGCTCATTGCCGCGGAAATTGCGGTTTCCATGCTGCTGCTGGTGAGCGCCGGTCTGCTCACCGCCAGCTTCGTTAAGGTGATGAATGTCGAGCCTGGATTCGATCCGAAAAGCGTTCTGACGTTCAGCGTTTCGTTTAACCCGAAACTTTACGCTGACCCGCCGAAATTGCTGACCACTCAGCGCGAGCTGCTCGATCGCATCCGTGCGCTTCCCGCGGTCGAATCGGCCAGTGTCGTGAACGTTCTTCCACTTACTGGCGATTACGCAATTCACGGAATCGGGGTGGTAGGAAAACCGCTCAATCGAGATGCGGGGGCGGAAGCGCGTCTTATCGACCCGCGATACTTCGAAACGATGCACATTCCGCTGATCGCCGGGCGCACGCTTCGCGAGGACGATTCCAGCAGGGTTGCCGTCATCAATCAGAAAATGGCCCATCTGCTGTGGCCGGGAGAGAACCCGATTGGTCGGGATTTCACAGACAACGGCGGACCGGCGATCCGAGTCGTCGGAGTTGTGGGTAATGTGCACAGCGGCCCGCTCGAAATGGAACCGATGATGCAATATTATTCATCATTCGTTGCATTCCCTGGCTACGCCAACAACTTCGCCATCCGCACAGAAACCGATCCGTTGAGCCTTCTTCCCACCATCGAAAGAACAATCTGGGGCCTCGATCCGGACCTGGCAGTGAGCGGCGTCAAAACGATGGAACACATCATCCAATCGACGACTCTGGAGCGACGCTTCGAAACCGGCCTGCTGCTTGGATTCTCGGCGTCCGCTCTGTTCCTTTCTGCGCTCGGTCTCTTCGGGGTGGCATCGCTTTCCGCCACGCGGCATTCGCGCGAGTTCGGCATACGCATGGCGCTCGGCGCAACGGGCACCGATGTGCTCTGGCTCGAAATAGTTCGCAATATCGTTGTCGTCATTGCCGGATTAGCGGTCGGCCTGCTTCTGTCGTTCGCGACGCATCGCGCGCTTACGGCGTTCCTGTTTGGCGTTTCCCCGCTAAATCTGAATGTTTACGCAGCCGCCGCTGCTGTCTTGACCATTTCCGCCATGACCGCCGTGCTCATTCCCGCTTCGCGCGCGGCGCGTATGGACCCCGCCATCGTCTTGCGAGAGGAGTAGCGCCGAACATTGTGTTGCCAGCGAGGCCATTCGCTCCAGATCCGCATAATCGGTTAAGTTAGCGCTGCTACGACTGTACCTATTCCAAGATGTTGATGGTGCCGCGGCATTTCGTCGTGCCGCAGCGGCAAAGCACCCGTTCCACTTTCTTGTCGAACCGGTAGTCGATTGTCAATTCCTCGCCGGGCTTGATATCGCGCAGGCTCAAATAAAGGATATGTCCCCTTACGATCCGCGACACCAGATTGGGATCGCAGGAATGGTTAATATATTCTGCGCCAGACCCACCCACGGCGCCGTCGATGGTCCAATAAGGGTTCAACGTGAAGAGATAGGTGAACTCCCGCTCGTCTGCCCGGCGCTTGGTTTCGCGCCGGTTGATTTTTTCGCCCGTGTATTCGATCACCTTACGGCGCGCTGGTATAAATTCCGTCGCGAACACGCCCCAGCGATGAATTCGGGAACGCGCCAGGCGCATTCCGAAACACGCATAGTCATCATCGATTCGCGGGTTTCCGTTTTGATGGACCTCAGATTTGCCGTTTGGAGAAACGGCTTCCTTGGCATTTGGAGATCTTGCCACTTCTCGAAAGGTTAGCCGATCTGTCGACCTATTTGCTAGCTCGGTAACTACTGAATTTTCGATTTTAGGACTTCGACGAGTTCCCGCACGGCATCGGCGCTCTTCTGCAACGCTGCTTGTTCGCCCTTCTCGAGTTTGATCTCGTAAATCTTCTCGATTCCGTCCTTGCCAAGCTTCACGGGAACGCCCACAAACAGACCATCGATTCCGTACTCACCATTCAGATACACCGCACAAGGCAAAACCTTCTTCTTATCCTTGAGAATAGATTCCACCATCTCGACCGTGGAGGCTGCCGGCGCATAATACGCACTGCCCGTCTTGAGATACTTCACAATCTCCGCGCCGCCATCGCGCGTCCGCTGCACCATGCGGTCGATTGTCGCCTGATCGGTCAATTCACTAAGTGGGATACCGCTTACGTTGGTGAAGCGAACTAAAGGTACCATGGTGTCGCCGTGACCGCCCAGGACCATTGCAGTGACATTCTCGAAGGACACGTTCAACTCCTCAGCAATAAACGTGCGGAATCGGGCGGTGTCTAGCACTCCCGCCATTCCGATGACTCGCTCTCGCGCGAACCCCGAAACTTTTAGGGCCGTCCAGCACATTGCGTCAAGCGGATTCGTCACCAGAATCAAAATCGCCTTGGGCGATCTCTTCGCAGCCTGTTCCGTTGCACTTTTGACGACCTCGTAATTGGCGAGAAGCAGATCGTCACGGCTCATGCCTGGCTTGCGCGGGAAACCGGCGGTGATGACGACTATATCCGAACCCGCCGTCTCGTCATAGCCGTTGGTTCCTACTATGCGAACGTCATAGCCCTCAACCGGCGCCGACTCGAGCATGTCGAGACTCTTGCCCTGCGGCACTCCCTCCACAACGTCCACCAACACTACATCCGCAAGCTCTTTCGCCGCGATCTTCTGGGCCGTATTGGCCCCCACGTTCCCTGCTCCAACGACCGTTACTTTCCGTCTCATTTCACTCCTAGCGTTTTTCGAAATCGAAGTATAACAATGCCTGCCGGCGGTAACTTCTAGTACGCTGGCCTACCTTTACGGATTAACGGAAATGCAATATCCTTGCGTTATCCTCGTATTCAGGGTTTTTCATGGTTAGAGCAACTACCAGACTATTATTTCTATTCGCAGTGGCCGCTTGGGGATTGCTTTGCCGGAAATCGCACCGTTCACAAAGGCGGTTTAACCGACTGGGAATTGTGGATGTCGCCGTGCGGATGCTAGGTCTCTCATGCCTTGCCGCCAGCCTTGTCTTTGGACAAGCTGCCACTGCATCCATTGAAGGCACTGTCTTGGACCCCAGTGGCACCATCGTGCCAGAAGCTGACGTCACGGTAGCCAATAATGCGCTTGGATTGGAGCGTCAATTAAAGACCAGTGGCGCCGGCATCTTCACCGCAACCGCTTTACCGCCATCTCCGGGTTACACCGTCACGGTGACCAAAGCGGGCTTCGCGAAGTACACCGTAAATTCCTTCGACCTTGCCATCGGTCAGTCCCTGAGTCTTCACGTAACTCTGAACATTGCCTCGACAGGTACTCAGGTCAACGTGGTTGCGGAGGCGCCGATCGTCGAAACTTCCAAAACCGACGTGTCGGGCGTGGTGAGTACCCACGAAATTGAAAATCTGCCTATCAATGGACGCCGAGTAGATGCCTTCGTGCTCCTTCAACCCGGGGTCACCAACGATGCTTCCTTTGGACTTCTGACGTTCCGCGGCACGGCCGGCGGAAATACTTTTCTCACTGACGGTATCGACACAACCAACAACTTCTACGACGAGAACGCTGGACGTACTCGCTCCTACAACATCTCACAGGACGCGATTCAGGAATTTCAAGTGGTAACTAGCAACTACTTGCCCGAATATGGCAATGCCATGGGAGGTGTCGTCAATACCATCACGCGAAGCGGCACGAATTCCATTCACGGGACAGCATATTGGTTCTTTCGCAATCGCACCTTGGACGCCACCGACCCGACAGCGCTGGGTGTTAATCCTCCCGAGTGGCGGCACCAGGCCGGCTTAAGCGTGGGCGGTCCCATTAAGAAAGACAAATTGTTCTATTTCTTCAATGGCGAACTCCAGCGCCGCTACAATCCCATTGTTTCTTCGAATATCAGTTCCACTTTGTTCAACGCCGCAGGAGCGCCCACAGGCGCGACAAATCCGATCACAGGGTGCGGCGGGAGCTCGTACCCAGTCAAGGCTTCAACAGCGCAGTGCCAAACGGCAATTGCGTTCCTTGAGACGCGCGTAGCTCCCCAACTTGTGCCTCGCACCGTGGATGAAAATCTCCTATTCGGCAAGGTTGACTATCAGATCAACGAACGGAACCACTGGAACGCCGAGTTTAATTACCTCGATTTCCGTTCCCCGAACGGCATCCAAACACAAAGTGTTCTCACTACGGGTGCCGCCATAGGGAATAACGCCAACACCACGGTTTTCGACCGTACATTGAAATCGGGCCTAACTACAGTAATCGGTGCGAACGCTGTAAATGAGTTCCGGTTCGGTATGTTCAAGGATCGGCAATACGATCCAAACAGTCCCAGCCTTGAACCTCCTACCGGCCCTACTTCTTTCTCCATTACTACGGGAAGTCTTAGCAACATTGGATACGCGACGTCTTATCCGCGTCTCCACCCGAGTGAACTCCGCTTCGAGCTGTCCGACACTTACGCTTGGACACTCGGCCGGCATGTAATTAAGTTCGGGATCGATTGGTCGCACACCGAAGATTACGACTTGCAGCGAGCAAACCAATTCGGCACCTACACCTATTCGAACATCAACGCATTTGCCTTGGATTTCAGCAACCCCGTCAACGGCAAAAACTGGAATTCATACAGCCAGACCTTCGGCGATCCTTTATGGGATGGCAGCACGCAGGATATCGGAATCTTCGGTCAGGATGAGATTCACGTCACTCCGAAACTTACGATTAGTCCAGGCCTGCGTTTCGAATACCAGCATCTGCCTCAGCCAACTCCCGCACAGGTGTTAGGCTCGCTGAATATTCCGGCTGACTGGCCCGAGACCAATCACCTTTACTACAAGCCCTGGAGCGTGGCCCCACGTATCGGATTCGCGTACGCAATGAACTCAAACACTGTCGTTCGGGGCAGTTACGGTATGTTCTACAACCGCTATATTTCGCAAATCGTCGATGGCTTGGCCAAAGGCAACGGCTCTTATCAACCCAGCTACTCGCTTCAGTCCAACGTAGCCTCTCAGTTTGCCGCCGGCCCTGTGTTTCCCAACTTTCTTAGAGCCCAGCCGAATGCGCCTGCTACTGCGCCTACAGTTGAATTTGACCTGCCTGGCTTCCGCAACGCCTACTCCGAGCAGGCACAGCTCTCTATCCAACGCGAGCTGAATAGGAGTACGAGCCTGACCGTTTCGGGCATTTGGAGCCGCGGTCTACACATTGTGACGGGGTATAACGCCAATCTGGCAACTCCAATTCAGTCATACACCTATTTAATCGATAACTCTTCTGGCCAACAAGCCGGGGCATTTACGATACCCATCTACACTCGCTCCCAGCTGATTAATCCGAACTACAACGGTGTGTACGCGACGACTTCCAACGCCAATAGTTGGTACAACGGACTGATTATTTCGGTCAATCATCGCTACACCGGATGGTTCCAAGGCACGGCCAGCTACACCTGGTCGCGCGCAATTGACTACAATCTCGGAGGTGCGGCCGGCGCATCGGGGTCTAACGGCGTTCTCTTTGCGGCAAGCGGTCCGTCCTCGCTTTATAACAATGACTTCGCCGACGAAAAGGGCACCGCGGCTACCGACCAGCGTCACAAGCTGATCTTGGAAGGCATCGTGAATCCGACCTTCACACACGGACATAGTTGGTTCGAAAGAACCGTGATAAATGGATGGCAGTTCTCCTTTATTTCGACCTTTGCGTCCTCGTTTCCCATAAATTCAACGATCGGCGGCGTATCGTCCACAACGCTCCCGATCATTACTGGGCAAACATTTTTCGCAACCAGCACCATCAATGGACTCGGCGGATTCAACGCACAGCGCGTTCCTTTTCAACCTGTGGACAACCTCGACGTCGGCCCTACCTATCGAACGGATGCGCGACTCGCAAAGTTCTTCCCTATCACAGAGCGTTTGAAGGTCGAATTGGCGTTCGAGGCGGCGAATGTATTTAATCACCTGATCGTCGAGGGTGCCTCCCCGTTACAGGAGCAGGAGTACACTCTAACCAAGAACTCCACCGGCCAATCGGTTCTAGTGCCCTATCCGCTTTACACGCAGTTGCTGCAAACGCAGTCGCCTCCCGACGGCACCACAGCCCGGCGCGCTCAAGCATCATTGCGAATTATTTTCTGATATCGCTCTGCTCATAGTGGCGATCCATTGCTACACCTCCTGATTTCTACGGAACACTGGCGCCGGTCTCCCCGGCCCCGTTTTGCATTGCGCAACTCTCACACTCGTGTCTGCTCAGTCCGCAGTTATACGAGCGTCAATCGAAATCGCGGTAAATCGGTGGTCTCGTTGACTTGCGCGAAGGGATCTTTGTTCTGCACTGCGAACCCGCGCCTCGCCTGGCGATTGTCATTGTCGGCAGCGCAACTCTCTGCGACGATGCTGTCGAATTCGCAGCAGGAGCTATTTATGTGTTCCTTTTGGAAATCGTACTTTTGGATTGCGCTCGCCATTGGCGCGGTAAATTCGGCAGATGCAGCCATTACCGTTGATACCTCAAATCCGAACAACTGGATCATCAGCAATGGCGCGCTCACTGTAAATTGGCTGCCGGGAGATGGACGTATCTTCAGCATTCATTGGTCGGCTTTTCCGAATCAGGAACTGATTGATCAAACCAACACGGATAGAAACGGCCCTAAAGGATTTTATATGGATAACGTTGGTGTTGGATTCGGTACGCCTACTTCCAATTACTACCTTGATCCAGGCGGCGCTTACATTGACTGGTGGAGCACTCACCCCGCGGATTCCGGAAATGCCTTCACTTGGTCGCAGCACTATGTCCTCTTCGCAAAAGATTCAGGCATCCACGTGTATTTTGTCTTGGATCACGGGCCTGGAGATATGGCCGGCAGTATCGGCCAGATTCAATGGGTTTACCGCGGCAACTTATCGCTTTTCACAAATACGTATGCGGTAAATACAGGGCTTGGCAATCTTGGAGCGACTACAGTGCCAATGCCTGACGCGGTCTTGTCTGGAACCGGCATAGTTCCTGGTCGGAATGTTCAGGATGCAACTTCGGATCTGCACGGGCTGCCCGTTCCGCCGCGATATCGTCGCGAGTTCTACACGAAGTACGACTATTCGAGTTACGAATACCTACACAGAGCGGAAGGCGTATACGGCACGAGCGCAGCAGCCTGGATGGTTGTTCCAAATAGAGAGTCGCTAACGGGCGGGCCCACG
>DASREJ010000047.1:0-16923 GCA_035652115.1 Bryobacteraceae bacterium | reverse complement strand
GGATTGTTCCAAACATAGGAGTACCGATTGAAGCTCTGCGGATTTGTAAGATCGAAGTTTCCCGGGTCAGGGTCCGGCGAAGTGAATCTTCCGAGCGCCGCTCCCAAATATCTTGCGTTGAAGAAGTCGAGCCCGGTCTCGTTATCTCTAACCTGCCCGGTAAATCTCTGGCTTACGTTATCGCTCGCTCCAAACTGCGAGCTTCGTCCCGCAACACTGCCCTGAATCTCCTCGCCAAACGGCAAATAATCGTGCCGCGAAATCACGCTCGCACTCGCATCCGTCACCATCCGCACGCTGCCCAGATGATCGTAACTCAAATAGCACGTCTGGCACGGCGCATTGTTCGCCGCAGTCGAATATTCCGCCGCCAATTCTCCGAATGCGTCGTATACATACACCGTCGTCGTGCCGTCCCAGGCAGTCTTCTGCACGCGCTGCCCGTTGCCATCGTAAGCGAACGTCTCCGTATGGCCGCCGAAAGCGGGTAGTTCAGCTACGGTTACCAAATGGTTCTCCGCATCATACGCCGCCGTGTTGCCATTGACCGATATCTGATTCCCCGCCGCATCGTAACTGGTTCCATTCAACTGGTTTTGCCCGTTGTACGGCGTGCTCGAACTGGGGCATGTACCCCCCAGCATCTGCGGCGTGTTCCCCGCCAGCGGCACCCCCGAGTTCCCCGTCACCCACAGGTTCCCGAACGTGTCATAGCAGAACGTCCGCGACCAGCCACCCGAATCGGTGACACCGGCCAACCGGTTCACACCGTCGTAAGAGAACGTTTGGTTGAACTGCAAGGACTGCGCTGTGTGTAGGTTGTGGAATTCCTCGTAACTCTTCAGATTGCCGTTATCATCGATCCGATTCGCGACCGGACAGATAGAATAGATACCTAGGTTCGAGTTCACTCCCCAGTTCGGGCACGAGATAAACAGCATCTGTTTAGCACTATTGTTAACCGCTTCGTAGCTCTCGGTCGGCTGCAGTTGGCTATTGTAGGAGGCCGCATACCAGAGGCCATTACCGCGCACAAAATAGTAAATTCCGCCGTGCGGCCAATAGGCCGTCTGTGTGATGTAGTTGGTCTGATTCCCGCTGAGCGTGCCAGTCAGTGTGTAAAGCCGGTTCGCCCCGTCATAGTCCGTCGTCACCGTCCGGCCCGAGGGATACGTCTCCGTATTTAGCATTCCCGCAAGATAATATGTGTAATTAAATGAATAGGTCTGCCCCGCGGTTACCTGATTGCCGCTGACCACGTTCCCCAGTGCATCGAACGCGGTGACATTCGTGCCTGAGTTGGCATTTACAATATTCGTCAGCCGCCCCACCGAATTCGGCACATTCGCGGCGTCGTAGATGTAAGTCACCGCCGGCGTTCCATCCGAATAACTCTTTTGAATCGGGCGATTCAGCGCGTCATAGCCGTACCACACCTGCACTCCCCGATTATCCTGTTTCCAGCTCAAGTTGCCCACGTCGTCGTACGTGTAACTGGTCGTGCCGCTCTCCGGGTTCGTTGCGCTGGTGAGTCGCCCAAAACCATCGTAGCTGAAACTCCGCTCTTCACAATTTGGACATGGTCCCTGATCCACGAAGGTTAGATCGTCTAACGCGTCGTACGTGTACCATGTCTCGTAATTCAAACCATTCGGGTCTTCTTGCACATAGACCAGCCGCCCCAGTGCATCGAATACATCCACTCGCGTGGCGCCGGCCGGATCCTTGATGGTCACCTGATGGCCGATATAGCTGTCTGTAGTCGTCGCTCCATCCGCTGTTTGAACCGACGTCACGCGCCCCAGCGCATCATACAGATACGTCGTCGCGAAATCCAGCCCATCGTTGGGCCGAGACGGATTTCTAGCCTGGTAAAGCCGTCCGAGAGCATCATAGGTCTCCTTCGTTGCAATGTACTGAGATCCCGACTCGAACGTATCCGTCTCGCTCTCCCGGCCCAAGCCGTCATACAACGTTTGCGTCTTCAGAACTCCATCCCCGGACACCTTCTGATCCTGCGTACTAGTGACTTGCGTCGGGCTGTAGCTATAAGACGTTACTCCACCGTTGGCCAAGTCAACATTGGTCAGCCGGTCGAGCGGATCGTTATACGCGTACGTGGTCGTCGCTTGGTTCATATCGGTGACTGTAACCGGCTTGCCGACGTTGTAGTCGTAGCTGGCCTGCGTCTTTTGACCCAGCGCGTTCGTCACCAACGTAGGCAGCGCATACCGGTTCGAATGATCGTCGTTATAACCGATTTGCGTTTGGTGACTGTTTGCATCCATTTGGGCCACCACGTTTCCAGCGACATCGTACGTGTACTGTGCGCTGCGGGTGCTCGCGTTACTAGACCCGTCCTTCGATCGCCAAACCGAGGTCAAGTTGCCCCGCCACGGGAAACCCGTATTATAGGCGGGATCGTGTCCGCTGACACTAGGCGCGTCCTGTAATGACGTCTCATCATAGTTAAAAAGAGTGTAGGATTCCTGAGCGCCCGATCCGTCCATCACCGCTCGTAGTGTGGGTAAGCCCGGCAGATTTATGCTCGGGTTCAAATATTGAGAACCAAATCCGTAATTCATCTGCGTATGCCGGATATATCCACCAGGATTGACAGGGCACCCGGCAGAAATTGCAGGCGCGGAGCCGTAATCGAACTCAAACGTGTCCGTTACGTTGTTGTATTGATCGTACTGATAACTTATTCCCGAAGTTACGTAGGCGTTTAACGTCGTGTTCACCTGGCATAACTGGGTATCGTGAGAGGGCGACGAGTCGTCGGCAACGTTGTACCAGCAGTTGCTTTCGCCCGCGCCAGGGCAGCCGCGCTGTCCGAACACTCGCTGCTGGGTCTGCAAAACCGGTGTGCCTTCTACCGTTGGATCCTTGATATCGACTTGGTATTCCAATCCCAACCACCAGTCCGCAAACTGCGTCGGATTTGACGCCGGTGCATTCGTAGGCGCAGGATTGCCATAGAAACTGTGATTCTCTATGCGAAGTGGATTGCCATTTGCGTCTTCAAACGTGACGGTAAATTGCGTTGCAGGACGGCCGGAGTGATTAGGATCGGAAACGGTCGCTCCGTCGGAAAACATAATTTTGCCGGAGATGTTCGATCCATCCGATAACTCGTCCCGTTCAATAATACGGCGGTAGATCGCATAAGAACCGTTGCCCAGATTCTTAACACCGCTAGCTCCGTTCGCATTACAGTTCGCCTCGGGGTACTTGTAGACATACGCGCCGCCGGTAGGAAGCGTGAGCCGGGCGGGTTCGCCGTAGGCATTGTATTGGATTGTGTAGCTGGTTCCGTCAGCCAGCACCACAGAGCTGATTACGTAAGGATTGAAAGTGGTAGAACTCGAACCATTCAGTTCCGGGAACAAACAGGCATAAGTCTGTGGCGATTCATCCTGCGCGAGCGCATTTTGCAGCAGAGCGTAATTAACCGTAACGGACCGTGGGCTGCCGTTTGTGCCTGGGTAAGTGATCACATCTTGCGTGTTGCTGTTGAGATCTTCGGTGGAGTTGATGGTTTCGGTTCGGCCCAGCGAATCGTTAACCGAGTAAATACCGCCGCTCGAAGTTGAGCTAAAACTGAACTGCATCTGATTTCCATTGCGGTCTTCAATGCTGGACACATAAGTATCGGCCGAAAACGAATATTTTGTCCCGTCTCGGGTGACAAGAGTTCCCTGCGGCAGTCCTTGCCCGTCATACACATCGGAATTCGCCACGAACGTCAAATCCGTCCCATCCGAACTTTGAAACACTGTTCCGCGGTCATACGGCGTATAGGTTTGCCCGCAACTTTGTACGTCCGCATTTTGCGGCTGTCCGTTGCTTTTGAGATCGCGAAGTATGGTTTGTGTTCCATCCACTCGCGTCCACACGATATAACTCAGAAACGGACCAAGATACGAAAATCCCGTAAAATTTCCATTCCCATCGTAAGTCACACAATAATTGGGGTTTCCACTAACAGTGTAGAGGCTGATAAATCCGGAAGTATAAAGCCCGGAGCTAATAGGCCATCCGCTCGTCTCTGGCACATATGTGCCAAACCAGCCGGGAGTAAGCTCCACGCTCCATTGGCGCTGGATGGGGATCACGATGTTATTTGTTGCGTTTCCACGCCCGCCAATCGAGCGTATAGGAATCGTCAGATTCACAGATCCGCTGTAATAATTAACGTGGTCTAGTCCTGTAAGTGCATAACTCGACGACGGATCTCCGGGCGCAGTCGCCGGTTCACCGATACCTCCGTAAGAGACTGCCGCCTGGCCGGCCAGTTGTAAAACCGAAAACAGCAAACAACCATTGAGTGCGAGGAATCGATTCATGATTTTTATTGGAAATGGAAGTGGCACAGGATCTTGCCTGTGCTGGCGGATTTTAGGTCCCACTCTCCCGGCTGTCCGTCGATCAGGATGCTCGATCGATTCTTGCCATCGGTCAGCCCCTTCCCTCCGAAGCGCGCCAAAGGACTTGGGCCAACAACACCATCGCCAACGGACGACGAGTCCAGGACAAATGCTTCATCGAAATTCGTGCGGTCTTCATTTCTGACCACCAGAATGAATTTGCCGGCGTGCCGCTGAATCCGGTTCGGAATCGCCATCAGTCGCCGGACTTCAATTAGCTCGACTTCAAGTCCTTTGCCACTTGCCCCCGACGTGCGGCTCTCCAGCTTTGTCGTTCCGTTGGCTTCCGGCGCCGCCGGCGACTGAGTGGATTGACCAATTACCGAACCGGCAGCAGCTAGAAGCAGCATCATCGCTGTCAATAAGCCGGGAAGTTTCGTTTTGTTGTTCGTCTTTATCTTCTTCATGGGTGATTCTCCACGGCAACAACGCTTCCGTTCGCGCGAACGTATTCCTTCTTAGGCGACCCCGGCGCTAATGCCTGATTGGGAGTAACCGGCGAGGGATTGTCGCTGTAGAAGAACACCGGGCCGCCGCCTGTCTGCCGGGGAGGGCTTCCGCTGGTAGTTACTACAACGGCGAAGCTATGTTGGCCGTTCGTTAGGTTTGAAGTATTGATCGGGATGGTCCAACCTACGTTCGGGCATCCGGGCTGGTTCCCAACCGCGGAGCAGACATCGGGACGTGGATTGCCGTAGCTCGCATTGCCGATCGTCGCCCCGTCGACGAGTACGGCTACGCTGGCAATAGGGCTGGCTTGATCCACCGCCCAGCCTTGGAACGTCTGGGCTCCCGAGTAGACGCCTGTTGATTGTGGACTATCGATGGCCGCCATCGTTACCGGCGATTGCGTTGAAAAGCTTTGTGTTTGAGAAGCCTCGCGTCCGTCAATCGTCGTGACGGTAATTTGCAGCATGTGAGCACCCACTGGAAACGCTGCGGTGTTGAGGGAGATGCTCCAACCCACGTTGGGGCACCCGGGCCGTCCGGGATAAACGGCGCATACATCGCTGCGGCTGCCGCCGTACGACGCATTGCCGTAATAGGTGCCGTCTATCCAGATCGCAACTGAGGAGATCGCATAAGCGTCGTCCACAGCCCAGCCGCTGAATGTGACCTGTGTAGAGTTCCAAAAAGTCTGATCGGCTGCGGGAACGTCAATAGATGCGCGTATATAAGGCTCCTGCGCGGCGGTGGTTATATCCTGATCGCTCCAGCCGCCGCTATAGACAAACTCATGGATGTGGCGGTTGGAATCGAAATAAATAACATGTTGTCTGCCAGACCAGTCCACAAAACTGGTGAGGCCGCTGTCGAAGGCCGCCGCAATGGGGAAGGTCTGGTCGCTCCAGCCGCTACTGCCGTACCAAACTTGGTGCGGGTACCCATTTGTATCTAGGTACGTGATGTGCTGCTCTGAACCGGCAACATAGCTGGTAAGTGCATTGCCTGACGCTACCGCGCTGGGCAAACCTTCGTCGCTCCAGCCGCTTACGCCGTACCAAACCTGATGTACGTATCCATCCGTATCGAAGTATGCAATGTGCTGCTCAGATGAACCAACGACATAGCTGGTGAGCGCGCTGCCGGAGGCAGCGACGGCGCTAGGCAGCGTCTGGTCGCTCCATTCAAAACCGCAGCACCACACTTGATGCACGTAGCCGCTGCTATCTACATAGGCGATGTGTTCCTCCGACGATCCGACAACATAGCTGCTGAGTGAATTGCCAGAGACCGCTACGCTCGGAAGGCTCTGATCGCTCCAGCCGCCGCTGCCGTACCACACCTGACGCACATACCCGTTCGTATCGAGGTAGTCCAAGTGTTGTTCCGAGCCAAAAACTCCGCTCCCAAATTATTCCGATCACAAATCCTAAAACTTTTTTCTCCGCTGCTAACCCCCATTAACTTAGACAATTAGAAGCAGCTCGCCTATACCCGCAACGCCGGCTACCTTCCCGTCGTTCTATCGTTCAATCGGACGACTAACCCCTCCAATTCAGAAAGGTAAATCTTATGTTCCTCTCGAAACGTAAACGGGAAGCCAACCGCGCGAACGCGCAAAAGAGCACTGGCCCCCTGACCGAAATCGGCCGCGAACGAGTCGCGCGCAATGCCAGAAAGCACGGCCTCACCGGAGCCTTCGAAGTTCTCGAAGGCGAAGACCAGGAGATGTTCGACGGGCTGCTCAACCGGCTGATGGAAGAAGAAAAGCCTGCCTGCCTCGCCGAAATCGAGCTGGTGAAGAAGATGGCCGAGCACACCTGGTGCTCCGAACGAGCCAGCCGTTTGCAGGAAGGCTGCTTCATCATTAGTCGAACCGACGAGCAGCGCCGCAACTTGGAAGGCCAAGCTGTGATTGATCCCCAGCTTGAACGCTTCATGCGCTATCAGGCGCATCATGATCGTGCCTACGCACGCGCCTCGGCAGAACTGCTAAAGAGAAGGAAAGAAAGATTGTTAGCCGAGCGTGGCTTTGTTTCGCAGCAGCGGGCGGAAGCGCAGGAAAAACGTCGCGACGAAAAGCATGTCTGGCAGGTCGAACGCGTCAAAACTGCCGTCGCTCGCGAAAAAGTAAAGCTCGAACGCGAAATAATTCGTAAGGAACAGGTCAAAACCGTCGCCGCCGCGCCTCTAACGGAGCCAATCGCCGCGTAAATCTGACCCGCGCACACGACAGAACCCCGCGCATTAGCGAGCGGAGGAGTTTCCCGCGCTCGATCTGCGCCCGAAATGCGTTCAGCGCAGCGGAATTAGGCGACTTTGGCGCTTCGTTTTCGAGTTGCCTTGTGCGCTTTAGTCACTGATTGGGGCTTGCCGCCGCTATTTTTTGCAAGGCTTTTCTGTAATGCCTGCATGAGGTCAATCACGGGCGCGCTCTTCGGTTGGCTAATTGGCGTCACCTTCCGTCCTTTGCGCTTGCTGTCAATCAGCTTTTCCACGTTCTTTTTATATTCGTCGTGGTACTGCTCCGGATGAAAAGGGCCCGCGAGCGTATCAATCAGTTTCTTTGCCAGTTCGAGTTCCTTCTTATCGAACTTCGCTTGCTTGGGGGCCGGCGCCTCTTTGCCTCTGTGAAGTTCGTCGACGAAATACATCGTGTGCAGGACAATGCCTTTCTCGGCAGGACGAAGAATAACGATATGCTCGCGGCCGTGCATGGCAACTTTGGCAACCGCGTCGTACTTTGTCTCTTTCATCGCTTCGAGGAGCAGGGAATACGGGCGGCTCACCGATTCTTCGGGACCGACGTAATACGATTTTTCGAAGAAGATCGGATCAATCTCTTCCATCTTCACGAACTGAAGAATTTCCATTGCCGTGGCGGTCGGAGGCGCTACTTTTTCGAGTTCTTCCGGCTCCACAACCACGTAACGGTTCTTTTCGTATTCGTAACCCTTTACAATTTCAGAGCGATCCAGAGGCTCATCTTCCTTGACGCAATACATTACTTCTTTCACGCGCGAGAGATCCTTCTTGTGCAGCAGGTGAAAGTGGACGGGTTCGGGGCGAGCTGCCGCGAACAGGCGAATTGGAAATGAGACAAGACCGAATGTGAGATAACCTTTCCAAACGGTTGCGGGCATATATGTACTTAATGGACGCGAAATGCCAACAAATTAGATCGCACGGCGTTGTAGACTGCGTTTGCGAGGTATTAGTTTGAGCACGGTCATGAACAGCGTTGCCGAGGACGCTGGCGAAATTTTGAAAGCCTTCGGCGTGAGTGCGGACACGTTTTCCGATGGCGATTTCGTGGTGCGAACACCCATAACAGGGGAAATCGTAGGGCGTGTGCCTACCATCAGCACTCTCGATGCGGGCCGTCAAATAGAAGCAGCGCACAAAGCGTTTCTCAGCTGGCGTCAAGTGCCTGCTCCCAAGCGCGGTGAATTCATTCTGCGATTTGCTGACATTCTTCGCGGCAACAAGGAAAAGCTGGGCCGCTTGGTAACCATTGAGGCGGGAAAGATCCTATCGGAAGGACTTGGCGAAGTGCAGGAGATGATCGACATCTGCATCTTCGCGGCTGGATTGTCCAGGCAGCTTTGTGGATTGACCATCGCCACGGAACGCACCAATCACCGGATGATGGAGACGTGGCACCCGCTCGGAGTAACGGGCATTATCTCTGCGTTTAATTTTCCAGTGGCCGTGTGGGCCTGGAACGCAGCGCTCGCGCTGGTTTGCGGGAACGCCGTAGTATGGAAGCCGTCCGAAAAAACGCCGCTCACGGCAATCGCCACGCAAGCGCTGTTTGAACAAGCCGTTGCGGATTACGGTGATTTGCCTGCGAACCTCTCATCACTGTTAATTGGAGGGCGCGAAATCGGCGAAGCTTTGGTAGATCACCCGCTTGTGCCGCTGGTTTCAGCCACCGGATCTACTGCCATGGGACGTCAGGTTGGGCCGAGACTGGCAAAACGATTTGCACGCTCGATCTTGGAATTGGGCGGTAACAACGCCGCAATCATTTGTCCATCGGCTGATCTCGATTTGACAGTTCGCGCGGTCGCATTTGCCGCCATGGGAACGGCAGGTCAACGATGCACTACGCTACGCCGCTTGATTGTTCAAGAAGATATTTACGATCGGCTGATATCGCGCCTGAAGCAAGTGTATGGTTCGGTTTCAATCGGCGACCCTCGGGAGTCGTCAACCCTTGTTGGTCCCTTGATCGACAAGCAAGCGTATGAAGCCCAGCAGAAAGCGTTAAATGAAATGCGTGCCTCGGGTGCGAAAGTATTTGGTGGGGAGCGCATTGAAATTTCTGGCGCGAGTGAGGGCTTTTACGTCAAGCCGGCATTGGTCGAAGTGGCCGAGCAAAGCGAGATCGTAAGACGTGAGACGTTTGCGCCGATTTTGTATGTAATCAAATATCGCGCTCTTGCTGAAGCAATCCGCATTCACAATGAGGTGCCCCAGGGATTGGCGTCATCCATTTTCACAACCGATCTGCGAGAAGCTGAACGATTTCTGTCAGCCGAAGGCTCTGACTGCGGAATTGCAAACGTCAACATCGGCCCGTCAGGGGCGGAAATCGGGGGCGCCTTCGGCGGCGAAAAAGAGACCGGTGGCGGACGCGAATCGGGATCCGACGTCTGGAAGCTCTATATGCGTCGTGCCACAAATACGATTAACTACGGATCGGAGTTGCCATTAGCGCAAGGCGTTCAATTTGAGATTGCGCCGCCTAAGTAACTGGCTTCAGTGCGGGCTGAAAATCGATTTCAATTGGGACAGCAGTTCTGAAGCAGCAATGTAAATGTTCAGAAGCCCAAGACCGCTCAGCCCGGCGCGAAAATAAGGGCTTGTCCAAAAATCGGCAAAACGCGGCGAGTGAAGCGGTACCCAGCTTTGGTCCCAATTGCTTAGCCAGGGAAACACGGTTAAAAACACGCCGATCTCAAGGGCGAAGATAATCATGCAGAACCCTAGGACGCGCCGGTGCCAGCGCGCAAAGCGGCCAGTATTCTTTGTCGAGGACGGGGCGGAGGGAGTCTGAACGGGAGTGCTCAAACGGACGCTCCTTGCGTCAATTCCGCGAGCGCGCTTTCTTCCGCAGTCTCAAATAATTCGCCTTGCACCGGTTCGCCGAGATAGCCGGTCCAGTGGACGTAAGGACTGTTGTCTCGAACGGGCCAAAAGCTGAAGCGATGGAGGAGCGTTGGCCCGTGTTTGCGAAGTGCACGCTTGTGGTCGGGCGTGGAATATCCCTTGTTGGAAGCCAAGTTGTATTGCGGAAACACTTGGTCCCACTGCGCCAGGCAGGCATCGCGATGTACTTTGGCAAGGATGGATGCTGCGGCAATGGCCCGGCATCGCGCGTCGCCGTCGATTAAGGGAAGCTGCTCAACGGGCAAGTCGATTCTGACCGCATCAATGAGGAGGTAATCCGGGAAGATCGATAACCCTTCAACCGCGCGCTTCATGGCAAGGCGCGACGCCTGAAGGATGTTGATTTGGTCGATCTCGTACACGTCCGCGCCCGCGACTGCCCAGGCGATACAGCGAGCCTTGATCTGTTCGGCTAGCTTCTCACGGTTTTCGGCGACAAGTATTTTGCTGTCATGCAGACCGCGGATTGGACGCAGCGGATCAAGAATAACCGCGGCGGCAAAGACCGGTCCGAACAGACAGCCGCGGCCAACTTCATCCACGCCGGCAATTTGCTTGAACCCGCGTTCGCGCGCCTCGCGTTCGTAGCTGCTGACACAGCGGATAGACCTCTCGCGCGGACCGTCTTTGGCCGCCGTCTTCCGGCGCTTTACGCCGGATTTTTCGCCGCGAGCTTTGGCCACGCGTAGCGCCCTACCGCTAGTCGCGCTCGCGCAGACGGGCTGCTTTGCCTTTCAAGCCGCGCAGATAGTAAAGCTTCGCGCGGCGAACCCGTCCGGTTCTTATGAGATCGATGTGATCGATCACAGGCGCATGGACTGGGAAAATACGCTCGACGCCCTGACCGAAGCTCACCTTGCGAACCGTGATGGTCTCGCCCATGCCGGTGTTCTTTCGGGCGATTACTGTGCCCTCAAAAGCCTGAAGACGCTCCTTGTCCCCTTCTTTGATCCGAACGTGGACGCGAATCGTATCCCCCGGACGAAACTCTGGATGGGGCGTCTGACGCGCGTTCTTGCTGATGAATTTGCTGACAAGTGCGTTTTGCATAATTTAGTCCTGTTTCTTGACCGTCCTATCTTGTTTGGCGGCTGCGGAGTAAGTCCGGTCGAAGCCGCTCGGTTTTTTGTCGCGACGCCGCCCGGCGCCAGCGCTTAATCTCTTCATGATTGCCGCCTAACAACACCTCAGGCACTTTCCATCCGCGGAACTCCGCGGGACGCGTGTACTGCGGGCAATCCAATAATCCTTCGCTCTCCACGCTGAAACTTTCATTTCGCGCGGAATCTTCATTTCCAAGCACGCCCGGCAACAACCGGGCGACCGTATCGACAATGACGGCAGCGGCCAATTCGCCCCCGCTCATCACAAAATCTCCAATCGAAACTTCATCGTCGGCTAAATGTTCTGCTACGCGCTCATCCACACCTTCATAGCGCCCACAGATCAATAACAGGTCGTCCAACTCGGCAAACTCATGCGCTACCGATTGAGTAAACGGTCGTCCCTGCGCCGAAAGCAAAACCACGCGCTGCCTCGACGTCCGCTTCGGCAAAATTGCCTCCACCGCCTCAAACAAGGGCTGCGCTTTCAGCAGCATCCCCTCACCGCCGCCAAACGGCCGGTCGTCTACTGAGCGGTGACGATCGTAAGTCCAGTTTCGCAGATCATGTATCTGAATTTCCAACAGTTTGTCTGCCTGCGCCCGCGCCACCACGCCATGATCGAGCGGCCCGCGAAAAAACTCCGGAAAAATCGTTATGACATGGAACGTCATAGTTCCAACAATCCCTCCGGCAGATTTACCGTTATCTTACGGCCCGCCACATCGATTTGCGTACAAATCGATGGCACGAAAGGGATTAGCACTTCGCGTCCATCCGCCTGCACTTCCATCAATGGCCGCCCACCGTATTGCTGCCAGCCTGTCACGTTGCCTAAAATCTTCCCGGTGGCTTTCTCGATCACCTCACAACCGATAAGGTCGCTCTGGAAGTATTCTCCGTCGGCCAGTTTGCCGCGCTCAGACATCGGAACGCGCAACTCAGCGCCGCGAAACCGTTCGGCGGCCCCGATAGTTTCCACGCCTGCAAACTTCAGTACCCAAAGATCCTTATGCGCCCACGCGGACTCAATTTCGACTTGAACTTCGGCACTGCTATCCGCCAGACGGACATTTGCTTTCTTCAGCGTTTCGAACCGGCCGGGCACATCGGTTTGCGAGACTGCCAGTAACTCACCGCGATTTCCACGCGGTCGAAGAATTTCGGCGACAACCACCGATTGCGGGTCCATCGCCATGGCAAAGCAGCAACTATTCCAAGATTTCCAGCGAAAAGCGCCGGTTGAGCTTTGTCCCAACCGCACCGAGCAGCGTCCGAATGGAACGCGCGGTACGGCCCTGTTTCCCAATAACTTTGCCGAGGTCGCCTTGCGCCACTCGCAATTCGAAAACGGTGGCATGTTCGCCCGCGATCTCGTTTACAACGACCCCGTTCGGAGTGTCTACTAACGCTTTGGCGATTTCTTCCACCAGCGTCTTCACGCCATTACTATCGTTCATTTCTTTTCACTCACGGCGCCCACAGAGCACCTGTGCGTCTACGCTACGGCAGGTGCTTCAACTGCCGGGTTCGTTTTGAGTAAACGGCTGACCGTTTCCGAAGGCTGCGCTCCGTTCTTTAACCAGTACTGAATGCGCTCATGATTCAGGTGCACCTCTGCCGGTTTGCTAACGGGATTGTAGTGCCCAACGATCTCAACCGAGCGGCTATTGCGCGCTCGATCCTTTTCAATGACGACCACGCGATAGGTGGGTTTTTTCTTGGCGCCGAAGCGTGCCAGACGAATAGCTAACATGTTGCCTTTTCTTATCTTTCCTATTGTTACAAAGTTTCGAACGGGCCAACTAAAACGGCATGCCCGGGATCTTCATCTTCATCAGCTTCTTGCCCAACATTCCGCCTGGGCCGGTAAAGCTTTTCATCATCTTGCGCGCCTGCGCGTACTGTTTCAAAAGGTTGTTGACGTCCTGCACGCTGGTGCCGCTACCCTTGGCTATGCGCCGCCGCCGCGAGCCGTTGATTAGCATGTGGTTTCGGCGCTCTTTGGGCGTCATGGAGTCAATGATCGCGACCACGCGATTGATCTCCTTCTCGTCGATCTTCGTATCCTTCAGCTCTTTTAAAGGACCGATCTTCGGCATCATGTCCAGCAAGCCGCCCAACGAACCTAACTTTCGAATCTGTTTGATCTGATCGCGAAAATCCTCAAGCGTGAAATCGTCGCCGAGCAGCTTCTCCTGCATTTTTTCGGCGGTCGCTTGGTCGATGTTTTCCTGGACCTTATCAATGAGGGAGAGGACGTCGCCCATCCCTAAAATGCGCGATGCAATCCGGTCTGGGTGAAACGCTTCGAGCGCGTCCGTCTTCTCGCCTACACCGACGAATTTGAGAGGCTGACCGGTGATGGAACGAATGGAGAGCGCTGCGCCGCCTCTGGCATCCCCATCCATTTTGGTGAGGATGATGCCAGTAATTCCCAGCCGCTTATGAAATTCGTCAGCCGATTTGACCGCGTCCTGCCCGGTCATTGCGTCGGCAACGAACAGAATCTCAGTGGGGTTCAGTGCCTCTTTCAATTGCTGCAGCTCTTGCATGAGCTGATCGTCGATATGTTGCCGGCCTGCGGTATCCACCAGCAGCACATCGCGGCCTGTCTGAACCGCTTCGCGCCGAGCGGACCGCGCGAGTTCAAGCGGTTGTGTCTCTTCCGGCGTACCTTCGTAAATTGGAGTCGTAACGTTCTTTGCGAGGATACTGAGCTGATGACGCGCTGCGGGACGATATACGTCTACCGAAACGAGTTCCGGCTTATTTCCTTCTTTGGTGAGGAAGCGCGCAAGTTTGGCGGCGCTGGTCGTTTTGCCCGATCCTTGTAGCCCTACTATCAAAACGACAGTCGGTGGTTCGTTGGCGAAACGAAGACGCGCCTGGTGTCCGCCGAGCATCTTGGTCAACTGATCGCGAACGATTTTGATGACCTGCTGACCGGGCGAGAGAGCGGTAAGGACGTCCTCCCCCATCGCCTCTTCTTTTACATGCTCAATGAATTGCTTGACGACCTTGAAATGAACGTCGGCCTCGAGCAGCGCCACCCGGATCTCCCGGAGGGCCTCCTCCATGTTGGCCGCCGTAAGTTTTCCTTCGCCGCGCAGGTTTTTGAATACCCGCTGCAGCTTGTCGGAGAGATTTTCAAACATGATCTACAAGCGCGCACACCGCACACGTATTCGAGGAAGACGCTGATTGCAAGCCGGGCAGGTGAAAACGCAGTTCGGCCCTAATGCGGTAGCAGTACAGAATAAGTATAGCGAATCAGCCGGCTCCCAAATTAAACCCGGTTTTTCGTAATTTATCGAACAAAATCATGCCTGGCTTATGGTCCGACTTCTTAACAAACGACAAGAGGCTCATCCACAAATGGACACACTACTTTCCCGCGTATGAGCGCCACTTCGGAAAGTTTGTTTATCAGCCGCTGACATTTATTGAAATCGGCTGCGGCGAGGGCGGTTCGCTGCAGATGTGGAAGCGCTATTTCGGGCCGTTTGCTCGGATCATTGGAATTGATGTCAACCCGCGATGTAAGGAGTTTGAGGAAGATCAGATCGACGTAAGGATCGGAAATCAGTCCGATGGCGCGTTTCTCCAGAGTGTAGTGGATGAGTTTGGGCAGCCCGACATTGTGCTTGACGACGGCAGCCATATGATGTCCCATGTCGTCGCTGCCTTCAAGTTTCTTTATCCGCACGTACAGAAAAACGGCGTGTACATGGTTGAGGATCTGCACACGTCGTACTGGCCGGAATTTGAAGGGGGCTTCAAACGGGAAGGTACATTTATCGAACTGTGCAAGCAACTTCTTGACGAATTGAATGCCGACTGGGCCCGAGACGCTTTGGCTGCCACCGAATTCACCAGATCGACGTTGTCAATGCATTTCTACGACAGCCTCGCGGTTTTTGAACGCGGAAGGCATCTAAAAAAGCACGCGCCGCAGATTGGAACGCCTTCAAACGTGACCGATCCTCACTGTGATAATTTGTGAGCTAAATGCGAAGTTTTTCTTGGGGGATCGTCGTTTGTTTGATCGTCGAAGGCTCGCTCCTAGCGCAGAATGCGCCGGCCAATAAGCCGCATCCCATCGAAGTTACCGGAATGCCGCCGCGATCGGCGCCCACCGACTATCCGGCTCATACTCAAGTCGGCAATGTCACGATTGCCGCCGAATTCGCCGGGCACTCTATCCCGAGACCGGAAGATCCGTTATCCACGGACGATTACGTTGTCGTCGAAGCAGGTGTGTTCGGCCCGACGGGAGCGCGGCTCACGTTGTCGCTTGGCGACTTCTCGCTACGCATAAATGGCAAAAAAAATCCATTAGCCAGCGAGCCATTCGTACTTGTGTCAAGCTCGCTTCGAGACCCGGAATGGGTCGCGCCAGACCAGCCGAAAGGCAAACCAAAGACCAGTTTCGGTGGTGGCGGAGGGAATGACACGACCACTTTACCGCCGAAGATCCCTCTCGAACTGCAGCGTTCGATGACGCAGTACATTGAGAAGGTTTCCCTGCCGGAGGGCGATCGGGCATTGCCTCAGGCCGGGTTGCTATTTTTTCAGTATCACGGCAAAAGGCAAAGCATCCACTCTCTGGAGTTGATGTATTCAGGTCCAGCAGGCAAAGCCACCTTACCGCTAGAACCTTAAGGCAACCAAACAGCTAAGTCACCGAGGAACTTTTCGCTCGATTGGTGCGTAAGCTTCCTCATGTGGAATCAGTTTCGAATCGCTGTTCGAACGCTTCGTCACGCGCCCGGATTTGCGCTGCTCGCCATCACGATCCTCGCCCTTGGCATAGGCGCGACGACCGCGATGTTCAGCATTGCGCGGACTGTCCTGTTGAAGCCTCTCGCCTATCGTGATCCGGGGCAGCTTGTCACCCTCACCTTCAGCGTCCCGCAGTTCTCGAAGTATTACTCCACGATCCCCGTAAATGCTCAACATTACCTGCTATGGCGTAGCCAATCCCGCACACTCGCGGATATTACGATGCTGCGGCCCGACTCGCGCGTCTTGACGGGTGCAGGTGAAGCAGAGCAAATCGGCGGCTTGAATGTCTCACCCAATTTCTTCCAATTCTTGGGTGTCGCGCCGCTCCTTGGCCGAGGATTTGTCAACGGCGAAGACCAAGCGGGCCATGACGATGTCATCGTGATCAGTCATCGTCTGTGGCAAGAAAAGTTTGGTGGGAACAAACAGATTCTGGGGCAAACGATACGGATGGATGGACGCCCATTTCACGTTGTAGGTGTTATGCCTGACGGATTTCCCGTTCCTCGAGGCCGTCAACTCTCCGAAGTCGAGCAACTGCCCGAACACACGGACTATTGGCGACCTTTAGTCTTTACTCAGGACGATTTAGCCGAGCCCATGGGAAACGATAACTATCTTCCTATCGCACGGCTAAAGCCAGGCGCGACACCGGCCCAAGTAGTGGCCGATCTCACTGCTCTTGAGAAAGTGATTGCGAAGCGTTATCCGGAGCCGGTCGAAATCGACCCCGTCGTCAGGCCATTACAAAGCGCCATGGCGCGGGAAGTGCGATTGCCGCTGCTTATTCTCATGGCGGCTGTTTGCGCGGTGATGCTGATTGTCTGCATCAACCTGATGAATCTAATGACGGTGCGAGCCATCGCACAACGGCGGGACTGGGCAATCCGCGTAGCAATCGGCGCGGGGACGAGCGATCTGATTCGCGGCGCTCTGTTAGAAAGCTTTATCCTCTCCGGCGTGGGCGCATTGTTCGGTTCACT
>DASREJ010000046.1:0-59991 GCA_035652115.1 Bryobacteraceae bacterium | reverse complement strand
CATGGTCGCGCGGCGGTACAGTTGTTCGGCTAGGTGGCGGGATTTATCACACGGATGGGCAGGAGGACGATCAGAATCTGCCCATTTCGAATACGGTCAATCGCTATTCGTTCACTAATGCGGCATTTCCGGGCCTGTCATATCCTTTGACGCCGTTTCTTATCTACGCAGAGAACGGCGGATTGGGAGTAGTTTCGCCACGCGATCTCGATCGCAACCGGAAGGACGATTATGTCGCGGCCTGGACAGCGTCCGTTCAGCATAAGTTGCCGCTGAATCTTTTGGCGACAGCTACGTATCTGGGCAATAAAGGGACGGATGTGCTCACCACGACGTATACGAATCTTGTAAATCCAGCCACTGGTGTTGCGCCGTATCCGGCGTTTGGCGCAGTTTCCTGGCGTGGCGATGCCGGTAATAGCACCTTCGAAGCATTGCAAGGAAATGTTCGCAGAGCTTTTCAGACGGGCTTTCTGCTCTCTGCAAACTATATGTGGTCGCATTCAATCAACGATGGAAGCATCGGCGGAGGCGAATCGGATACACCTCAGGATTCCTTCTGCCGTTCCTGCGACAAAGGCAGCAGCGACGATGATGTTCGCCAGATGTTTAATCTTTCGACCGTCTATCAATTGCCATTCGGGGCGGGTAGATCGAATCTGAGCGGTCCGGGCGTGGCTCGCGCAATCCTGGGGAACTGGGAGGTGAGTGCAATTGGGACAGTACAAACCGGCTTGCCGGTCAACATCACGATAGACCGCTCGAATGCATCTGTGCCGGGGTTATTCGCTATCAGCGGCGCGGAACGTCCCAACTACGTTTACGAAGTTTCGTTGACGCCTGCACGCGGATCCACTCCCAACAACTGGATCAACCCGGCTGCGTTTTCGACGCCCGCCTCGCAAACGTTTGGAAATCTAGGGCGGAATGCGTTCCGGGCTCCTGGCATCTCCCAGCTTGATATTGGCTTGTCGAAGTACATAGCGGTAACTGAGCGCCTGAATATTCGCGTTCGCGCGGATTTGTTCAACGTGTTCAATCGTGCCCAGTTTGGCGCGCCTAACGCGGACATCTCGCAAAGTAACTTTGGCGTTATCACCACGACGATCAGCAATTATGCCACTGGCCGCGGAACGCCACGAGAGCTGCAGCTTTCAGCAAAAATCGTCTTTTAAAGGTTGCCCGGTCTTCCCGCCGCAACTAATCCCGCAACTGGGACGGCGAAATCAAACAGCGGAATAACACATCCAAATACCACGTTCCCACTACTAACCGCTATCTAACTTGCGACGTGGCTTCAGTGACTTCGAGCGTTAGGTCTTTTGGCTGGGGAATTGCGCCTTTCGCACAGTATGAAGGCGATCACTCTTTTCTGGCTCGTCGCGGCTGTTTCATTCGGTCAGCCGGTTCGTTCTTCGAATGGCTGGTTGACAGATCTTCAGCACGGTCAAGAATTAGAACGTCGAGGACAACTCGCGGAAGCCGAACCGCTGGTAAGCCGTCTGGTAACGGAGGCGAGCGAGGAGAGCTGTAGAGATTGCGACCTGGGGGAAGCGCTGGCGCTTTTAGCGACCGTCTATCAGGATCAGGCGCGATACACGGAGGCGGAAGCTGTTTTTCGCCGCGCCGCTGAGCTGCGGGAGAAAACGCAGCCGAATACTCGCCACGAAGCGATTGCGCTGAGTAACCTGGCGAATTGCTATGTCTTTGAAGAAAAGTATTCAGCGGCGTTACCTCTTTTTACTCGCGCGGCGGAAATCCTAAAGCAGCCTTCCTTCGACAATCCGCCAGAGCTGTCCATAGTGCTGTTCAGTGCAGCGCAGGTTTATCAGGAAACAAACAAAGATGGTCAGGCTGAAAATCTCTATCGAGAGAGCATTCAAAGCGCGGAACGAATCAAACCGCAGGATACGCACGCGATTGCCAACGCGTTTTCGAAATTCGCGGAGTTTCTTTATGCCAAAAACCGATTGCCGGAAGCAGAGGATGCCTATAAACACGCTCTACAGCTTCTACAGACAGGTGGTGCGGAATCCGCGGACGTGGCCGTTTTACTGAACAATCTCGGAGAGGTATATCGTCGCCAAGGGCGGTCGAACGAGGCTGAGGCGAGTTATTTGAAGTCGCTAAAATTCGCGGAGGCAAATCCCAAATTCAATCCCAGAGAGGCAGCTACCGCGGAATTCAATCTCGCCCGTCTGTACGCTCAGACAGGCAGGTTCTCCGAAGCGAACAAGTATTTTGTCGCCGCGGAAGAGCATTTTAGATCTATTTTCGGCCCGACGCATCCCACTTTCGCTACGGTTATTTACGTGGAAGGCGATTACTACTTGCGCCGAGGTTTTTATTCAAAAGCGCTTCCTCTTCTGAGCAAGGCCGTTGAGATCTTCGGGCAGACGCAGCCAAATAGCTTGAGTCTGGCGACAGCACAAATCGCAATGGCTGAGGCAGATCTCGCCGCGGGAAACATAACTGAAGCCGATCAACTATGCCGCAGCGGTCTTCTCATTCGAACTCGCATATTGGGTTCCGAAGACAGCAAGACTCTCATCGCAGAACACGTTATGGGCGAAGTCTTACGCGCCCAAGCACAGTACGGTGAGGCGGAGCCTCTATACCTTCATGCCATCCAGGGATTCGCACGCAATCCCGCCGACCAAGCGCATTTGCAAATTGCGCTCAATCACTATGCTGCGCTGTTACGAAGCATGGGGCGCAATGGGGACGCAAAACGTGTTGAGACGCGCGTGAAGACGGTGTCGCAAACGGCGTTTGTCGAACGCTAACAATTCAGGTCGTTACGATATATTTCCCCTTTTGTAATCCGTCCGTAATAGACTAACGATGAACTCAACGGTTGGGGGTTGTATGAGTAGAGTCATTCTTGGTCTAGCGGGCATTCTTCTTTTGACCTGCTCCGCTTTTGGGCAATTCGAGACAGCCGAAGTCTTGGGCACCATTCACGATGCAACGGGATCGCCGATTCGAAGCGCTTCCGTTACGCTAACCAACGAGAGCACGGGAATCGAGAAGAAGACGTTGTCCGACGACAGCGGCCTGTACGACTTCTTTAACGTGGCTCCCGGGCGCTACACGGTTTCGGCAGAACTCTCCGGCTTTCAAACCTTCAGAACGACAGGCGTGGTGGTGGACGTGAACGCCCGGCAGCGCGTCGATATTACCTTGCAACTGGGGGCGGTGAACCAGGTCGTGAACGTGACCGGCGCGGCTGAAACGCTGGAAACAGATTCGAGCCAGCACGATCAGGTGATCAATACGCAGCAGATTGCGGAACTGCCGCTGAACGGGCGAGCTTACTCCGATCTGGCGCTGCTTTCCACTAACGTTCACCGGTCGCCGCTGTCCGTTCTTTTTGCAGCGAATGGAACGCCGCGCGAGGGTGCATTCAATGTCAATGGAATGCGCAGTACGTACAACAACTTCATGCTGGATGGTTTAGATAACAACGCCTATTCGCCGAGCAATCAAGGTTACTCGAATCAGGTGGTGCAGCCTTCGCCGGACGCGCTTGCGGAATTCAGGGTTATCACGAGTAATTTCAGCGCCGAGTATGGACGTGTTGGCGGCGGCGTGGTGAATGCGGCGCTTCGTTCCGGCACTAATCAGTTCCACGGAACACTTTATGAGTTTCTGCGCAACACCGATTTGAACGCCGTCGGTTTTACATTCGGGCAGACAAACTTTCGAAAGCCTACGTTGCAGCGCAATCAGTTCGGCGTGACCATTGGCGGACCGTTCATCAAAAACAAGCTATTCTTCTTCGCCGATTACGAAGGCTTCCGGCAATTGCAGAGGTACCTTAACTTCGATTCCATCCCGAGCTTAAATCAACGCGCCGGCATTCTTCCAGTGAGTGTGTACGACCCGGTGAATCATACGACCTATCCGGCAAATACCCAAATCCCGGTTGCGCAACTGAACCCTTTTGCAGCGGCCGTGTTGAGCGGGTTGCCTATTCCGACGGGACCCGGATCTTCGAATAATCTTGCGGCGACGCTGTTGCTTCGCGATTACAGCGACAAGTACGATGCCAAGCTCGATTATTCGATCAACGACAAGATGACCGCATTTGTTCGCTGGAGCCAGCGAAAAGATTTGCAGTACTATCAGCCCGACATCCCGGGCCCATCCGGTGGAAATGGTAACGGCTACATCCATGCGATTCAACAGCAGGCTGCGGCGGGATACACATGGAGCATCACTCCTGGTTCATTGTTGGACGCGCGATTTGGCTTCAGCCATGTGCTGGCGGGAAAAGTGCCGCCCTATTTGGGCGGAGCCAGCATGCAGGAGCTTTACGGCATTCCGGGCCTGCCGACGACACCTAGTCTGACGGGCGGATTAAACTCGCAATCGGTTAGCGGATTCTCGCAGTTCGGGCGGCAGACCAGCAATCCGCAGTTCCAAAATCCAACGTCGTTTAACCCCAAGCTCAACTACTCGGTGAACCTCGGCCGCCACGCTCTGAAGATGGGTTATGAATTCGTGGACATCCGCACCGAAGTGCTGGACATCAATCCTCTCTACGGCGCTGACACCTATGCGGGTCAATTCAGCAAGCCCGTTGGAGGTCCCGCGGATACGGCCGATTACAATCTGGCTGACTTCATGTTTGGCTTGCCGAGCACGATTCAACTCGGAAACAATCTGGTCACCAACTTACGGCAGCATGTCCACTCCCTCTATATTCAGGACGACTATCGCGTGAATGCCAAGCTGACACTGAACCTGGGCCTGCGCTGGGAGTTTGCGACGCCACTCTGGGAGCGCGACAATCTATGGTCTAACTTCAATCCAGCTACCAACACACTGGTTCGCGCGAGCGGCGGCAGTCTATACAATCGGGCGTTGGTTAATCCCGATTACCATGACTTCGGTCCACGGCTTGGTTTTGCTTACAGCGCAACACCGAAGACTGTCATTCGCGGCGGCTACGGAATCAGTTACTCTTTCTTCAACCGCCCCGGCAGTGCGCAAGAAGGCATCAACGCACCGTTAGCGCTCTTCGGGATACAGACGCAGTCGATTCCTCAAGGCGGCTCATTACCGGCTGGATTTCTGACAACACAAAACAGCTTCACGACAGGTCTCGATATTCCATCGAACTTCAATCCGCTTGTGTCAAATATCGATTACATTCCGGCTAACACGCGGTGGCCCTATATTCAGTCGTGGCTGTTCTCCGTTCAACAGGAACTAACGCACGACACTTTCCTGGAAGTGGCTTATAACGGCAACCATAGCTTACGGCTGCCCATACTTGCCGATTACAACCAGGCGTATCCAAACCAGTTAAGCGCGACTTGTAATGCGACCATCAGCTCCGGTTGTCTGGGAGTTCAGGCGCGCCGGCCGATTTCAACTTTTGGACCGATCACCTGGCTCGATCCGGCTGGAGACAACGATTACAACGGCTTCTCCGCGCGCCTGGAGCATCGATTCGGCGGTGGATTATATTTCCTCAATTCGTTCACTTGGTCGAAGGCAATGGGCGACTCCGAGCAGGCGCTCGAATACTATCCCGGCTACTATCAGGCCAATCCGCAGAACATTCGAAATCTAGCGGGCGAGCGCGGCCCGTCTAGCTTCGACGTCGAATTCGTGAACGTGACCAGCATTGTCTATCAGCTTCCCTTTGGCAAAGGCCGCAAGTTTGGGTCGAATATGAACCCGGTACTCGATGCTCTTCTCGGCGGATGGGAACTAAATACGGTTAACACCGCGAATACGGGATCGCCGATCGACGTTTCGTATTCGCCGTCAGCGGCAAACGACGTAACAGGCCTGACGAACGACTACCGGGGCGAAGCGATTCTGCGTCCGAATGTCACGGGCTCCGCCGCAACCGGCCAAACAACAGCGCAGATGGTGAACAACTACTTTGCCGGCTACACGTTCAGCACGCCTCCGGCATACGCGCCTTTCGGCAATGTGGGACGGAACTCATTCCGCGCGCCCGGCCTGTGGCAATGGGACTTGGGCGCATATAAGAACTTCCGGATTATGGAACGAGTGCAGCTACAGTTCCGGTCCGAGTTCTTTAACGTGCTGAATCACACGAATTTCGGCTTGCCAACAGCGGTTTCGACCAGCACATCGTTCGGGCAAATTCGCACAACTTATGCGCCCAGACAGATTCAGTTGGCGTTGAAAGTGTTGTTCTGATCGGCGAAAATTTAGTTTGCGCCGCCGCGCCCGGCGGGTGCATCGGAGGCAGGTCTTGCCAGGATTTCTTTGATCAGCGGTCCCAATTTCATAAATTCGTCGATGTCGGCGGGCTTGCGGAAATAATCCGCAACGCCGAATTCGGGGGCCCGCATTCGATCGCTGGGGGAATTGGAAGAACTGACAACGACTACGGGAACTTTTCCGCCTTTCGGATGCGCTCGCAAGATACGTAGAAGATCCCAGCCGCTGCCCTTGGGAAGATTGAGATCCATCAGGATCACGTCAGGGCAGTGACTGGTGTCACCGATGCCTTCGATGCAATTTCTGGCGAACTCAAAGTCGGCGGCAACATCCAGAACGTACCGCAAGCCGCTGGCATCGAGGGCCTCGCGGACAAGTTCCACGTCCGCGATATTATCCTCGACCAAGAGTACTCTCACCATCTTTAATTCTCTAACTCTGCTCCTTCGAACGCAAAAGAAAACGTGGCTCCTTCTCCAGGCGTGCTGGTGGCCCAGATGCGGCCGTTATAACGCTCGACAATACGCTTACAGATAGCTAGGCCCAACCCAGTACCTGGATATTCACCCCGATGAAGCCGCTTAAAGAGGCCGAATATATGGCCCGCGAACTCTTGCTTGAACCCAATTCCATTGTCGCGCACCGAAATAATCCATTCATTATTCAGTCGCTCTGAAAAGATATGGATGATAGGAGTTACTCCAGGTTTCGCATATTTCAGCGCATTTGAAATCAAATTCTGAAACAACTGCGTAAATTGCGTTTCATCACCCATCACCACAGGAAGCGAGGAGATTTCGACAATCGCCTGCTTTTCGTCGATCCCTGAGCGGAGCACTTCCAGCGCCTGCTCAGCCGCCGACTGGAGATTGACGGGCTGCGAGACGAAGTCGCCCGCATGCACGGCGCGCCCAAACGAAAGAAGATCTTCAATCAGCTTTTGCATGCGGCTGGCGCCGCCAGTGATGAAGTCGGCATATTTCGCTATCTGGTCTGGCGACACAGTATTCAAGCGCTTAACCAGGAGCTGAGAATAAGAGTTCACCATGCGCAGCGGCTCCTGCAGATCGTGGCTGGCAACAAACGCGAACTCTTCCAACTCGCGATTTACCCGCTCTATCTCTCTACGGGATTTGACTTGCTCAGTCATGTCATAGGCAACGGCAACGAGGCCGCGAATGCTTCGATCCGAATTTCGCAGCGGTTGGAAATTCACGTCGAACCAGTGGTCTTCCGCCTGTCCATCATTGTTGGAATCATATGGGACGTGCCATTCCTTGCCGTAAAAGGGTTCGCCGTGCTCGACTACCTGGCGAAAGGCTTCCCATACGTGAGCAGGCAGATCGGGAATGACATCGGCAATTTTACGGCCCAGCAAGTGACGGCCCTGGACTAGCTGGTGATAGGATGCGTTCGCCAGCTCGTAGACAAAGTCCGGCCCACTCAGAACGCAGATCGCTACAGGAGCTTGCGCAAAAATTTGATTTAGCTGTTCGATGGAATGGCGCCGTTCACGGTGTATCTGAAGAGTTCCACGCACGCGGGCGAGCAGTTCACGGGCCGTAAAAGGCTTGACAATATAATCCGCTGCGCCGGCTTCCCGGCCTTCCGCGCTTGCTTCTTCTCCAGCTCTGGCGGAAAGAAATACCACGGGAATGGAGCGAGTTAGTGGATTTGAGCGCAGTTGTTCAAGTAGAGCGAAGCCGTCCATCTCCGGCATCATGACGTCGGAAACAATCAGATCGGGCGGGCGTTCGATGGCGGCGTTAAGAGCCTCGCGCCCGTTCGAAGTAACTACGACGTCGTATTCGGGGGCAAGCAGGCGCTGAACATAGCCGCGCATGTCTGCGTTGTCGTCCGCCAGCAAAATGCGGCCAAGCGGACTCCCGGTACGTTGGCGGACCGGCGGCGCTGGAAGGCCTTCCGCGCCAGGACCATCTATTTGCGGAAGCCAACCCAGCGCTTCTCGCACATACGCGTTTTCCAAAGAGAGACTGGAGCTAGGGACCAGATCGATGGCGGCGGCTTCAGAAGCTTTGCCTGCCGCCACCAGTGGAATGGAAACGGTAAATGTCGTGCCCTCACCGAGATCGCTCGAGACAGATACAGTTCCACCATGCAACCGAACTAGCTCATGCACGAGTGCCAAACCGATTCCGGTGCCTTCGTAAGTCCGCGCGCGGACGCCTTCCACGCGATAAAAACGTTCGAATAAGCGCGGCAGTGAGGCAGGAGATATACCAATTCCCGTATCCGAAACGGAAAACTTGATGTAACCGTCCTCTTCGCGGAGGCGCACAGTGACGGCGCCTTCAAACGTGTATTTCAGCGCGTTGGAGAGCAGATTTAGAACAATTTTTTCCCACATCTCGCGATCGACATAGGCGAACTGCGACAGTGGTGGGCAATCGACTATAAAGTTAAGTCCCGCGCGCTCCATCGCAGAGCGAAAAGTGGAGGCAAGCTCGGCAGTAAATACGTATAGATTTGTGGCCTGCGGCTGCGTCATCATGCGGCCTGCTTCAATGCGCGAAAAATCGAGCAGGGCGTTAACCAGCTTTTGAAGCCGCAGACCGTTGCGCTGAACTAGCTCCAATGCATTTCGATCCAGAGAAGGAATGGATTCAGGGTCACGGCGAAGAAGATCGTCCAGCGGCCCCAGCATTAGCGTTAGCGGCGTGCGAAATTCATGGCTGACGTTGGAGAAAAATGTGGTTTTGGCTCGATCCAATTCGGCAAGAGTTTCGGCACGTTCACGCTCATCTTCGTAGGCCTTTGCACTGGTTAGCGCGGAGGCAATTTGAGATGCAAGCAGTCCCAGGAAATCTCGATAAGGGTCGTCGTAAGGCCGGTGCGGATTCAGAGCGGTAATGAGGACCGCTGAATTTCCAATTTGGGTGGACGGATTAATGGGTAGCAGTACCGCGCGCTTAGGTGGCTGGGTCCAAGCACCGGTAGGAATGTCAACGTTATCGGGCAGATCAGCGACGGTTGCAGACTGACCGCCATTGAGAACCGCTTCAATGGGCCAGATGGCCGGAGATTCGAACTGAATAACGGAGGGCGCTAGAATGTGCCCGACAGCGATACCGGAGGCGCCCATCAGAGTAGCGTGGTTTTCACCGGGCCGCCGCAGATACAGGAGCGCAAAGGGAAGATCACGAAAGTTGGTTGCGAGCGCAGCCGCGCTGTTGGCACAGGCGTCGGCTATTGTTCTGACGTCGATAGTTCGCGCCGCCAATTCCCGCTGAAGCGCCAAGCGTCGAGCGCCGATGATGCGCTCTGTATCGTCTGTGTTTGCGCAAAAAATTCCTCGGGTTTCGCCTTGATCGTTAGGCAAGGGACTGTACGAAAACGTGTAATAGGTTTCCTCGGGGTAACCGCTGCGCTCCATCATCAGAAAGAGCGCCTCATCGTAGGTTCCCTGATTTTGGGCAATGGTGGAAAACACGCGTGGTTCTATCTGCTCCCAGATTTCATGCCACACTTCCGATGCCGGCTTGCCCAAGGCATGCGGATGCTTGCCTCCGAGAATGGCGCGATAAGGATCGTTATAAATGTTGATTAGGTCGTCACCCCACCAGACGAACATCGGCTGGCTTGACGTCAGTAAAATGCGAACGGCCGTTTTTAGCGACAAGGGCCATTTTTCAGGGATGCCCAAGGGCGTTTTTGACCAATCGAAGCCACGGATCATCCCGCCGAGTTCGCCGCCCCCGGAAAGGAACGAGAGATGAGGCACGGCGGGTTCGGAGCCGGTTTCAGTTGGAACAATCATGCTCACTCATGTAGTATCAGCTTGACATTCAGGAAGCCCGCCGATTGGGCTTTTGAACACGACGACCAAATCCTAAGCACAAAATATACAAAAATTGTGAATCGCGGAAGCGCGAATAGGACACTAACGGCGAAGGAGTATGCGATGTTACACAAACTGGTTGCGGTCATTCCGTTGCTGGTGCTTCCATTGCGATCCATTGCCGATCAAGCGGATACGGAGCGCCTGGCCGCCTCTGCCACAGTCATCAATGAGATCATGACCGCCGGGGACAAGGCCATCCCGGGAAGTGTATTTGGCAAAGCCTATTGCGTGGTGGTGATCCCGAACATGAAAAAGGCCGGGTTTATCTTTTCGGGCAAGTACGGACGCGGGTTTGCTTCCTGCCGGGGCCCTCATGGCGGTTGGACTGCTCCCGGGGCAATGCGCGTTGAAGGCGGTGGATTTGGTTTGCAGGCTGGAGGAAGCGAAACGGATATCGTGATGCTGGTGATGAGCGAACGGGGAATGAAAGGCATCTTGGCGAGCAAGTTCACATTGGGCGGCGAAGCCTCGGTGGCAGGAGGGCCCGTCGGGCGCGATGCGACAGCGCAGACGGACGCGACTATGCGAGCCGATATTTTGTCGTGGTCGCGCTCACGAGGCGTGTTTGGCGGGCTTTCGTTGCAGGGCGGTACGTTGCGGGCCGACGACGATGTGAACACCGCTCTCTATGGCCGCAAGGTATCGAACGCCGACATTCTCACTGGGAAGGTGAAGCCGACTGCTGACGACTCCGCTTTTCTGGCTGCGCTGAGAAAGTACGGCGGCGCAACGCGGAAGAAGTAAAACGCCGGCGCCGCGAGGCCGATTGCTGTAATCTAAGCCAACATCTCCGCCGCGGTGAGCGCGTAGATCAGCGCGCATTGGACAATATTGCGGATGGGGACAAACTCATTCGGGCCATGCGAGACGCTCAATAATCCAGGTCCATAGGCAAAGGCGGGAATGCCATGGGCGGCATAAAACCGTGTTTCAAGAAGGCCCGGACACATCTCAAAGAGCGGTTCCTTACCAGTCAATGTGGTTATGTGTCGCGACAGAATTCTGGCTAGGCGGTCGCGTTCCGAGCTGGCGGCGGCAGGCTCCTCCTGTAGCGTCTCTATTTCGAAGCCCGCCAACGCGTCGTACAAGCGGCGCTTTTCTTCTTCGAAGTTTTCTTCCGGATTAAGCCGCCGGTCAATGGTGAAGGAGCAGTGTTCGGGCGTCATGTTGAAGTTGATGCCAGCTTCCACGCGTCCGCCAATCAGTAGGATAGATTTTCGCGCTGCTCTCGGAGAAATGTTGTGCGCTGTTTCGCGAAGCTCAACTTCTTTTTTGATGTCAAGAAGCCGCGCCAATGCCGGTATCGTGCGCTCAAATGCGTTAATGCCTTCGAATTGCCGGCCGACATGCGCCGTCTTACCCCGCATGGTGGCGCGCAGCGAGATTGCGCCACGATTAGCATTCCAAATTGTGCCGCCAGTCGGTTCGGGTGTCAGCATCCCAACGGCGTCCTTCCCGAGGAGGCCCTGCAAATCCAGGTAGCGAGATCCGCGTGGTCCAGCGGTTTCTTCATCCGGTACCAGGACGATTCCAATTCGGCCGGACTTAAGAAGCCCTTCGTCGCGCGCCGCAGCCGCCGCGTAAATCATCGCGGCGAGTCCGCTCTTCATATCTGACGATCCGCGACCGAAGAGATTTGCTCCTTCGACTCGCGGCTGAAATTGAGTCCTGCTCTGGGCGGGAACAACATCGTAGTGGCCGCTGAAATAAAGCGTGCGAGAGCCATTTCCGGCAGATGCGAGTACGCACGCGCCTTCTCGCCGCACTTCATCGAACCCGAGCCCGTTTAATTCGTCAGAAAGAACGCTGACACATTCCTCATAGTGGTTACCAGGCGGATTTTCGGAGGCAATCGTGATCAACCGCACAGTCAAATCCACCATGGCGGATTCGGAGAGCCGGGACAAAAGCCGCTGGGGATCGATAGGTGCGGCGCTCCCGATAATCGCGTTCGTTGCGAAGCCCGACATGATCGCCCATGATGCCATGCCGATTTTGTTTTGACCACCCTTGGTAGCCCTACAATCGTTTTCATGACGCAGGCGTTTACGAAAACGGTTCTCGTCGGGCTTTGCAGCGCGTGCTTGGGCACGGGCGCGCAGGATCAACATTCGTTGGTTGTGAATGCAAACGTCACGATTGTTGTGGATCGCAGTGAGGCCGGTCCAGTGAAACTCGCGGCGGAAGATCTTGCGGCCGATTTTCAAAAAGTATTCGGAAGACGTCCTAAAGTTGTTGACCACGGGGAGAATATAGGGACGTCGATTGTAGTCGGGGAACAATCGCGAATCGCGGAGAGCCTTCGCTCCACGAATTTAACTGCGCCCGAATCATTCTCGCTTTCAGTGAAGACGTTCGATGGAGGGCGAGCGATCGTTCTGAGCGGAGCCGACATGCGCGGCACGATGTATGCGGTTTATGAATTTTCGGAAAAATATCTTGGCGTTGATCCCATGTATTACTGGACCGATCACGACCCACCGCATCGCGTTTCGATTGCTGTGCCGGAATCACTGACTGAGGCTTATCCTAAGCCCGTCTTCCAATATCGCGGCTTTTTTATTAACGATGAGGATTTGTTGACCGGATGGGCTCCGGGGGCGGCCCACGAGAACACCGGGATATCGCTAGAGGTCTGGAACAAGATTTATGAGACCATCTTGCGGTTGAAGGGCAACATGGTCGCGCCGGGAACGTGGATTTTTCCAGACGACGCGCAGGTGAAGTTGGCGGCGAAGCGAGGGCTAATTGTCACCCAGCATCACGCCATACCGCTGGGGCTGAATGTAGCGCGATGGCCGAAGGACGTCCCGTACAACTACACCACGCATCCTGAGATTCTGGAGCATGCTTGGCGAAATGCCGTCCGTTCCTATTTACCCGATCAGGAAGTGCTGTGGTCGGTGGGTCTGCGTGGATTATCGGACGTGACGTACGCGTCGATGGACCCCGGCGTTCAAAACAACAATCAGGCGCTTGGACAGTTGATCAGCAAGGCAATCGCGGACCAGATGAGTATCGTACGCTCGGTGCGTCCGGCCGCAAAATTTGTTACGAATCTATGGCAGGAAGGCGCGCGGCTTGTGCAGCAAGGCGACTTGAAGATACCTTCCGAGGTGTCAAAAGTTTGGGCGGACGATGGATATGGCTATTTGCAAGATCACGGCGAGGTTGCGGCGGGGCAGGGCATCTACGACCACGTCGCGATGATGAACGAGCGCGCCAACCAGCTTACGGAGATGGTTCCGGTGGCGCGAAGTTTTTCCGAAATCGGGCGCTACATCAAAGCGGGCGCGACCGATTACTTTCTGGTCAACACAAGCGATATCCGGCCTGTGGCGATGTCGATCAAAGCAGTGATGGACGCCGTCTGGAGTGGGTTGCCGAACGAGTCCGAGGCAGCGAACGCTTTTTATCGGAAGTGGGCCGCGGAAGAGTTTGGCGAAAAAGCGGCTCCGCGGATGATTGAGCTTTACAAGCAATACTTCGATGCTCCCGCGCATTTTGGCGAGCCGGTGCATGAATATGGCGACCAGCTCTATCACACAGAAGCACGGCAGATGCTGTTGACATATATGACGGATGCGCCTTTGTATTCAATACCGGGACAGGCGCCGAAGTGGGCGTCACCGCGCGTTCTGTTGCCCGCGCCATCGTCAAACCAGCGCGTGGGCAAAGAATGGCTTCGCACGACGATTGCGAAAGAGATTGAGCAGTGCAGTGAGGCGCAGCCGCGCTGGGATGCGGTGTGGAACAAAGCGGTGGCCATTCAAGCTTCAATTCCGGTAGCGCGACGGCCGTTCTATCAGGCCGAAGTGCTCACGATGATTGCAATTAATCGTGAAAGCAATCGGATGCTGTGGCTTGTCGCGAGGGCTCTGCGAGATGCACAAAACCAGCAAACCGCTGCTGCGCACCAGGATATAAATCAGGCGCTAAAAGCGTTAGAAGAAATTCAGCGCCAGCAGGCTGCGGCGGAATATGACAAATGGAAAAACTGGTATCGCGGTGATTGGCTGACGGGAGTGTATCGTACGCGCGAGCTAGTGCAGATACTTGAGAAGTTTCTCGATGATCCGGAGACTCGTTTAGCGCCGCCGCTGCTATGGGATGGCTGGGAAGCTTATTACCACATCATGCACTATGAAGGAGACCGTTCGGCTGACGTGAATTAAGTGATTCGCCGGGTTCGTGCGCGGTGATCCTGCGCGATGATATAGTTCGGGCCGGCAAACGGTTGCGACATACACGAATGAAAATTACGCGAGTCTCTATTCTCTCAGGATTTCTGCTGCTTTCAGTCCTTGGCGCTCAAACGATGAAGGCGCCCGATATCACGAAGGATCCCACGCTTTACGTTGTTCCTTACGCGCATCTCGATACCCAGTGGCGTTGGGAGTTTCCGCAGACAATTAGTGAATACCTGCTGAAGACGATGCGGGTCAACTTCGACTACATCGACAAATACCCACATTACATTTTCAACTGGACCGGAGCCAATCGTTACCGGCTCATGAAAGAGTATTTTCCGTCGGATTATGCGCGCGTAAAGCAGTACGTTGCGGCTGGCCGATGGTACCCGGCCGGGTCGTCGATGGAAGAAGGGGATGTCAATTTGCCCAGCGCCGAAGGAATCATTCGCGAAATTCTTTATGGCAATACGTGGTTCCGAAATGAATTCGGCAAGGCGAGTTCGGAATACATGCTTCCCGATTGCTTCGGGTTTCCGGCCTCTCTGCCGAGTATTCTTGCTCACGCGGGAGTCAAGGGATTTTCGACGCAGAAGTTGAGCGCGGCATGGCAACCGGCTCCGAAAGTGGGCGGTCCGGATTCGCCGGAAGATACGCCGGAAGGTATACCGTTCAACGTCGGCATTTGGGTTGGGCCCGACGGTAAGAGCGTCATCGCCGCCCTGAATCCGAGCAACTACGGCAGTAATGTCTATACCGACTTAAGTAAAGTTCCTGGGCCACCACCGCCTCCGCCGGTATTAACGAACGAAGAGCGAGCGCGTCTCACGCCGCAACAGTTGCAATTCATGCAGCGGCCCAGGCAATTAGAGCAGGACTGGGTAAAGCGTATTGAAACGAATGGCAAATTGACCGGTGTTTTCGCCGACTATCATTACGTCGGCACCGGCGATACGGGAGGCGCAACGCAGGAATCATCGGTAAAGCTGTTGGAAGCCATCGTTACGAAGAGCGACACAGTTCTGCCCAGTCCTCCACGATTTGGACGGGGCCAACAGCGGCAACAAGAGCCCGAACCGACAGGCCCGGTAGTGAAGGTTGGAGACGGTCCCGTGCACGTTGTCGAATCGGCTGCGGATCAAATGTTCAATGACATTACGCCCGAAATGACATCGCGCATGCCGCAATATCGTGGCGACTTGGAGTTGATCAATCACTCCGCGGGCTCATTGACTTCGGAAGCCTATCACAAGCGCTGGATCATCAAGGGTGAGCTGCTCGCGGATGCGGCCGAGAAGGCCTCAATTGCCGCGAGCTGGATGGGCGGCCGAAGCTATCCGCAGCAACGGCTCAATAATGCATGGACGTTGATGATGGGCGGGCATTTTCACGACACCGCCGCCGGAACGGCGACGCCACGCGCCTACGAATTTGCCTGGAACGACGACATCATCGCTCTGAATCAATTCGCGGGTGTTCTGACCAGCGCGACGGAATCACTTGCATCGGGAATGAACACACAGACGCGCGGGATACCGATCGTGGTCTACAACCCGTTGAATGTTTCTCGAGAAGATTTGGTGGAAGCGTCCGTGGCGTTTCCGGGTGGCACGCCGCGAGCGGTCCGCGTCTCAGATCCCGAAGGACACGAAGTTCCTGCGCAGCTTGAGGGCGATAAGGTGCTGTTCCTCGCAAAAGTGCCTTCCGTCGGGTACAGCGTTTACGATGTGCAAGCTGCTCGCTCAGCGGTTGCTTCCTCGCTGAGAGTCACACAGTCGTCACTTGAAAATGCACGTTACCGGGTTCGCCTGAATCCCGACGGCGATGTTTCGAGCATCTACGACAAGAGTCTGAATAAAGAATTGCTTTCCGCACCCATTCGCCTGGCAATTTCCACGGACAGGCCGCGCCAGTGGCCGGCATGGAATATGGATTTCGATCAGGAACAAGCCCCGCCGCGAGCGTTTGTCGGCGGTCCAGCGCAAATTCGAATCAAAGAGAATGGCCCCGCACGCGTGTCACTGGAAGTTACTCGCGAGACGGAAGGTTCGAAGTTCGTTCAAACCGTGAGCCTCTCAGCAGGCGACGCCGGCAATCGAGTGGAGTTTGGGAATGCTATCGATTGGAAGACGCTTGCAGCGAATCTTAAGGCGACGTTCCCGTTGAGCGCCGCAAATGAGAACGCGACATATAACTGGGACATCGGAACCATTCAACGGCCCAATGCGCAGGAGCGGCAGTTCGAAGTTGGTTCACATCGTTGGATCGATCTTACCGATAAAAGCGGCGCGGATGGCGTCACGATTCTCACGGATTGCAAAAACGGATCTGACAAACCCGACGACCACACAATCCGGCTGACACTACTGCGTTCACCGGGCACGCAGCCGTCGCAAAACGGCCGTCCGGTGGCTTATACAGATCAGGAAAATCAAGATTGGGGCCACCACGAGTTTGTATTTGGCTTGGCAGGACACGCGGGCGACTGGCGTCACGGCGAAACCGATTGGCAGGCTTACCGACTCAATGATCCATTGGTTGCTTTTGAAACGCCGAAGCATGCGGGGGCTTTGGGAAACACATTCTCATTGCTGCGGATCGACAATCCGCGCATTCGGGTTTTCGCGCTGAAGAAGGCCGAGTCGAGCGATGAAATAGTTCTTCGCATGGTGGAACTCGATGGCGCTTCCCCGCAGAACGTGCGAATCGCCTTTGCGGGGCCAATCGTGGCGGCGCGCGAGGTGAACGGACAAGAGCAGCCTTTGGGACCAGCGACCGTTCAGGATGGAACGCTGGTTACTTCGTTCGGCGCTTATCAGCCGCGCACGTTCGCGCTACGATTGGGCGCGGCGGCAGCGGCATTGAAGCCTGTGACATCAGAGCCAGTAACGCTTAGCTACGATCTGGCTGCGGCGAGCAACGACGATACGCCGTCAGAAAGTGGCGGTTTCGACAACAAAGGCGATGCCCTGCCGGCGGAAATGCTGCCGCAGGAGATCGATTATCACGGTGTGCAGTTCAAGCTTGCTCCCGCGAAGACCGGGGCGGCAGATGCGGTTGTCGCTAAAGGGCAGAGCATTGCCCTTCCGTCTGGCGCATATAATCGCGTCTACATTTTGGCTGCTTCCGTTGACGGCGATCAGACTGCCTCTTTCAAAGTTGGCAATTCCTCGACGCAACTCACTGTTGAGGATTGGGGCGGATTTATCGGGCAATGGGATACGCGCATTTGGAAGAATGCGCCGCAGCGCGATTGGGCCTTCTCGCCCAATCATGCGCCGTGGCCGCCCGCGGAAAATGCTCCAAGAGGATGGTCGCCTAAATATCCGGATGATTATGCCGGGCTGCGTGCGGGTTTCATCAAGCCGGCGAGCCTGGGCTGGTATGCGTCGCATCATCACACCGCACAAGGCTGGAATGAGCCGTATGAGTACTCATATCTGTTTGCTTATTGCATGCAGTTACCGGCAGGCGCAAAAAGCCTGACATTGCCGAATAACGACAAAATACGTATTTTGGCGATTTCAGTCGCAGAAGAAAATCCACTGGTGACCGCGGCTCAACCGCTTTACGACACCCTCGGCGCTACCGAGCCGCCCACGCAACTCAACTCGCAACTTGTGAAGTAGGTGGCGGGCAGATAGCTGTATTTAGTTGGAGGCGCGGGGCGGGATCGAAGGCATCTTTGAAGCGTACATGGAGACAGCACGCAAAATGATTCGGAAATCCGGCTCGCGCGTACTTCGGTCCAGAGCGAGTCGAATTTGTCCCGCGCCCCCGCGCGATGATGTGATCGATTTTTTTTCCCGTAGGCGCTGTGATAAATTACCGGCGCGTGGCATTGATTGATTTCGCCATTCTCACCGCTTTGACGGAAGAGTTCCGGTACCTGCGATCGTTGCTCCCCCCGCTGGAGGAAGTGAGCGAGGGCATTACCTGGTATCGAACCCGTTTAGCGTCAGTTTCGGGCGACAATTACGAGATTGTTCTCGCGCACCAAGACAAGATGGGTCCTCTCGACGCGCTTAGCCTAACGAGGGCCGTCATTGACCGCTGGGACCCATCGCACATCATGCTGGTCGGCATAGCCGGCTCTTTCCACAAAGAGGTGAAGCTAGCAGACGTAATTGTCGGTCAACAGGTGTTCTATTATGACCTTGCAAAAGCGACAGACGGAATCCTAAAGTATCGGCCGGAGGGATATCCGGGCAGTGTTTCGCTTGTCCGCCAGATTCATGCGATTTCGGTTAGCCAAGATGAAACTGCCGAGTGGCGACGTGTCGCCCGCGAGAGCGCCCGTTCTAAGATTCCCAACCTGACTATCAAGAACAACGACAGACTGGAAAGAGCGCGTTCCGCGCTGGACGCACACAACCCGTCGATCCATGTGGGAACTGTGGCGTCCGGTAGCCTTGTTATCGAAGATCCGAAAAAGAAAGAAGAATTGCTGCAACTCCACGGTAAACTGCTCGGCACCGAGATGGAAGGAGCCGGAGTTATGCACGCGTCGTTCTTTCATGAAGAGGCGCCAAAGTCCGCGATCATAATCAAAGGCATCTCGGACATGGCGAATAAGAACAAGGCAATGACTGACGGAATACGGTTCTGGCGGGAGCTGGCGAGCGAGAATTCAGTCCGATTGGCCCTCAGCATAATCAAGCGCGGCCGACTGCCAGCTACACTTGCTGATCAGTTTGAGATAGACACCGTGGCAGCCCCTGTCGGAGAAGCAAGGCGCATCCTAACAATTCCAACCGCACCAGGCGTCGCATTTTGGGCGTTTCCGCGACTCGTTTTACCCAGGGGCCCAATGTCTCGTTTAGAGCTTACAGCAACAATCGCTTCTGCAGCGGGCCCTGTTCAAGTTCTGGAAGCTCGGCTGGTTTACCGAAGCGAAGGGCAGAGGATTGAGCGGCCCGTCCCATCGGCTAGTCCAGTCCAATTTAGTACAAAGGAACGTATCGATCCGCAACCTATTGAACTGTACATGATGACGAGAACCAATCCTGATTTTATTGCTTTTGAAGTTAGGAGCGGCAGCTCTGTTAGATCGGTGCAATTGAACTTGTGAGAACTGGAGAACACGATGCCGCTTAAGAGGATCTATTTGTACGACCTGGTGAATGACGCGCTGCAGGTCAAGGGCATAAGAGTGGAACTTTATGATGCAATCAAGAGAAAGTTGCTCGATCACGATGACTCGCATGATCTGAACCCGCAGAGCAACAACGTTCCATCTGACACTTGGGGGGTGGAACTGAACTTCCCTTCTGGGAAGACCCCCGTCGACATCTTAGTCATCGATCCGACGTACACGTATCCGGGTAACACATTGCGCTATCTGAATGGGAACTTGAGCGATGAAATTTACATGGACCTGTTTCAACTTCCGTCAGGTCCAGGCGGCGGAAGTCCGCCAAATGCCGCGACACCGCCCGAGATAAACGTCTGGATTAATCGGAGTCCGCGTTGGAACTCTAACGAAAAGGAAGGAGTCCGAGGGCTCGTTTTCAATTACGCTGCGGTGATCGGCCCTGTTGGCATGAACCTGCGGGAGTATCCAGATTTGCAACGTGTGGCGGCAAATTGGGAACGAGCTGCTCGGCTAATCGGTATTCCTGAGACGATTTTAAGCCCAAGCAGCTCACTCAGCCGGACACAGGCGGCACCCGCGGCGACCGCAGGAGCGTCTTAACCGGAAGACTTCTTGGTCATTGCGCTCGACCATGGAAACCTGCGAGCTGCGGTTCTGCAACGAACATTGTTGCCCGCTCCGTCGGTCTCGATGCGACATGCTGCTGCGGGAGAACTAAACCGTGCCAGTGCTGCTATTTAGGAAGGATTTTGTTGGAGGCGCGGGGCGGGATCGAACCGCCGAATAAAGGTTTTGCAGGGGTGTTTGGGGTTTGGAATTTTGTAGTCGCCAGTTATAGTTGCGCGTCTCGAAGTTCGCTTTGTGCAAATTTTGTGCAAGGTGGAAGCGTGATCCGCAGGGCGGGAACTGCCGTTAATGCCGAGAAAGGATAGAAACGTCGGTTCTCGCCTTGTACGCAATTAAGGCGCATGCTTGACGGTCGCAGAGAGTTCTTGTACTATTTTAATGTGTACAGAAGGAAAGCCCGCGGATGCCGAGATTAGCGGTTGAAGACAATAGCCGTATGTCCCTGCGTATTCCTCCCGAAGAGAAGACAATTCTCCTGCGGGCGGCGGCACTGAAGCGCACGGATCTCACGGATTTCGTCCGCCAGTACAGCTTGAAAGCGGCAAGGGCGGTAATCGAGGAAGCAGAACGTTTGGAACTTTCCGAGCGAGACAGCTTACGGGTAATGGAGTTGCTGGAGAATCCGCCGAAGCCGAATGCGAAGCTGCTGGCTGCAGCGAAATCGCTGCCCAAGCGGAAGTGAGCGCCAACGCATGGCACGAGGAGCCGATCGCTAAAAGGCATGCCCGAGACGCCTTCGATTGCGGCGAAGCGGCCCTCAATGAATTTTTGCAACGGTATGCCCGAAGGAGTCATGAGCTAGGCGGCGCTAAAACGTTCCTTGCGATCAGCGATGCCGATAAGGAAACGATTCTCGGCTACTACAGTCTGAGCCCCGCCTCGATCGCGTATGCCCGGACACCGGAGATTGCCCGTCGAGGCCTTGCTCGCCACGAAGTGCCAGCGTTTCGGCTGGCACGTTTGGCCGTGGATCTCAAGGTGCAAGGGCAGGGTCTAGGCGGGCAGCTTTTGATGGCGGCCGGTAAACGATGCTTGCTCGCAGCTGCCGAGGTAGGCGGTGTCGCGATGCTTATCGATGCCAAGAACGCCAGAGTTGCCGGTTGGTATCAGAGTTACGGCGCTCTGCCGCTACTGGATGCGCCGCTTTCTCTGCTGCTTCCGCTGACAACTGTTGAAGCCGCCCTCAAAACAGCGAAGAAATAGACAATCCTTTCGTTAACAGTTGGTCAAACGAAAGGATAAACGGTTTTCCTTTCGCTGTCCGGATATTCTTCGTACTGCTATTTAGGAAGGATTTTGATGGAGGCGCGGGGCGGGATCGAACCGCCGAATAAAGGTTTTGCAGACCTCTGCCTTACCACTTGGCTACCGCGCCGCTATCCACAGAATACCTTCGCAACATAGCACATTAGACCGCTCCGTTACACTCATCACTGGTGTATGCAGCTATCCGCAAGCGCGCGAAAATTTCGCGATTTTGCCAGTAAGCCGCAGGACTATCGACTCACCGAGGCGCTTTTTTTGCGGCTGCTCGGACTCGTTTATCTCGCGGCGTTCGCCTCGTTTTGGCCGCAGATGGACGGCTTGTTCGGGATGCGCGGCATTGTTCCCGTTTCCCGAGTCTTGACTGCTATTCACAACGAAATGGGCGCTTCGGCCTTCTACCAGGTCCCTACCTTGTTTTGGGTTAACTCGAGCGACGCGGCGATGGTGTGGTGCTGCATTGTCGGCTGCTTGTCCGGCCTACTTCTGGTTGCGGGAGTATTCTCGCGCGCCGCATCCATCGTCTGTTGGATTCTCTATCTCTCGATTGTTTCGGTCGGCGAGCCATTCACAAGCTTTCAATGGGATGCGCTTTTGCTAGAAGCGGGATTTCTCGCGCTCTTTGCCGGCTCTGCGTGGCTTGTATGGGCGTATCGTGTTTTGCTATTCCGGTTGATGTTCGAATCCGGCTTGGTTAAATTCCTTTCCGGCGATCCAAACTGGCGAAATCTTCACGCGCTGCGTTTTCATTTCATGACGCAGCCGCTTCCTAACCCAATCGCATACTACGCCTATCGCCTTCCGCCCGGGACGCTCGATTTCATGACGGCGGCGACGTTGGCAATTGAATCACTGGCGCCGTTCCTGTTGTTCTGCCCTCGACGATTGCGCCAGATCGGCGTCGCGTTTTTGATGTTTCTGCAGTTGCTGATCATATTCACCGGCAACTACGCGTTTTTCAATCTGCTTACGCTCGCTTTGTGCTTATGGGGCCTCGACGATCGAACTTTCGTTCCCATTGCGAGTTTGCTTCAAAAAACATTTCCCCGCGCATCAAGTCCGGCGAATGCTAATCGTTTTACGTCTGTTCGCGCAGCGTCGAACGTGATTCTCGTGTTAGTCACGTTTTTAGGAGTACTGCAATTGCTGGACATGGTTCATCCGGCGGCATTCCGATTTACGCGCAAACCGTTCGCCGCGATCGCGCCGCTTGAAATCGTGAACAGCTACGGACTTTTTGCGAGCATGACCACTACGCGACCGGAACTCGTTATCGAGGGCTCAAACGATCAGGTCAATTGGCGCGAATACTCCTTCCGTTACAAACCTGGCGAGTTGCATCGCGGACTTCCACAGATCGCGCCCTATCAGCCGCGCCTCGATTGGCAGATGTGGTTCGCCGCGCTTGGCGACATCCAGGAGAATCCGTGGGTCAAAAATCTTCTCTATCGCATACTGACCGGCGAGCCTTCCGTCACTGGTCTACTCGAGCCACCGCCGTTCACGACTCACCCACAGTATCTGCGCGTGCTGCTGTACGACTACGATTTCACAACTCCCGGAGAGCGCGAGCGAACCGGCGCAGTCTGGAAGCGGACGTTCCGTGGCATTTGGTTTGGTCCGGTCTCACTGACTGGTCACTAAGTCCCACGGTTCAATCGCCGCGTTTGCCTTCTGAATGTCCTGAGGGCCTAATTCTTTTTTCGTGTAATCGAATGATTGTCGCCGAAGCCTCGAAACGAACAACATCGCTGCGATCATAAAGCAGCGGTCCCACGGATCCCAGCAGCTTGGGGTCGCCTCGCTTTGCAATTGCCTCGACTGCCGCTTCCCGAACACTTGACTTACTGTCGGCGCAAGCGCGCCCTAAGGCCTGCGCCGTTGCCGGATCGGGATCGGTTGCGAGCTTTTCCGCGGCAGCCGCTCGAATTGGCGAATTATCATCGCGCGTAATTGTTTTCCAGGCCTCCATACCCATGCCACCAAACGGAACGAATCCTATGCCTGCTTCAAACATGAGTTTTTCCATTTGCTTTTTGTCTTTCAATGTGTCGAGCTGAGACTGCAAAAGCCCGGGCCCCTTGCGCTCACCGGTCAGGAGCGCGTAGTAAATGTCATAGGCGGCGGGATTCTTGAACAAGTAGAGCGAGTTCGCTGCTGAAACGACAACCTTAAGATCTTTATCCTTCAGCGCGTCTTCCAATTTCCTTTGCGAAGATCTGGCATCCATTTGACCGAGCGCGATGGCGCCTTCGACTCTCACGTCCGGGCTGGCATCTGCCAGAGCCTTTTCCGCCAGTTCTTGCGCTTTTGCGTTGTGCGATAGCAGCCCCAGGGCGTGGGTGGCCTTTGCACGCTTGTCCGAACTCTTATCGGCAAGGCCGTCTTTCAGGATCGTCCACGCTGCGTCAGCCGACTCAGCCGGTTCCGCGGATGTTTTCGGCGTGGATTGCGTCGCAATCACCACTGCGAGAAAGACGAGGATTAGCATCGTTCCTCATTCTCGCAGCCGGATGGCGGAGGTCTGGATGGAGGCGATTGAGCAATGCAGGCTCTCTAAGTGAGAGCCTGACGGTTAGCCGAAAATGCGAATTTCGCCGATGCCACCCTCAACTTTCAAAACGATATTCACTTTTGCGTTTCCGTAAAGATCGTTTGAGTAATAGCCCTCGTGCTTTGTCAGACCGCGAACATCAATGCTTCCTAACCCGCCATGTGCTTCCGCTCGTATACCCACATTGCGTGGAAGCCGGATCGTCGCTTGTCCTACGCCACCCGCTACGTTTACCTCATAACTATGCGTGGGATGGCCCTCCAAATCGAGGTCCACTTGCCCGGCGCCCATGTGAACGTCGACATTTTTCAGATCCAGATTGCCCAATTCAAGTCTTGCCTGACCGGCTCCGCAGTTCAGAGAGAGATCGAACAGCACGTCATCATTTAACTCCAGGTCCCATCGATATCGTCTGTTACCGCCCAGATGCCCGTGCTCTGGCTGCTTAATAGACACGAACGCTTGCTGCGCTGTACGTGAGACGTTGACTTCGGGTTTCCAAGTGGGCACGTTGTACTCGACATGGCCCTCAAGCAGTTTCGCGGCGCCGCCGCGAACACTCAACTCACCCGCGGCCATATTTAGTTCGACATTCGCCTGTTCTGCCTTGTCTAAATCAACCGAGATGACGTCATCCCTAACAGGGCCCGTCACAGTATTGTCGAACTCGCAGGCAGCCAGCGCCAACGTTAAGACAATAGCCGGCACCAAACCGATCCAGTATTTGTTTCGCATCGACCAGATATACGCACCATGCATTTTATAAGTTCAGTGACTTAGTCAGCGGCGAACTCAGCTAACTTTTGGCGAATAGATTCGGGCGCATCGGCCACTACTTCGCAATAGTCGTCCGCGTAACGCTTTGATACGATCGATGCCCGGTCATGCAGCAAATGCAGGGCGCGCCCTTCCGCCAGCGGTAGTTTGAATTTCTGACGCGCAACAGGGTCTTGCACCAAAAGCCGATCGATTGCCTCCGCCAACGCGCCCATTCCGTCACCACTTTGGGCCGATATCAAAACCGCCTGCGTCGCATTCTGTCGCGCCGTTTCCCCTAAAAGGCGATGCGTAAGTGTCGAAAGATCCTGCTGGCGATCTTCAGGGGACAGGCGGTCGCTCTTATTTAACACCAGCACCTGGCTCGTAGTCTCTGCGCCGATTTCCCCAAGTACCTTCAGCACATGGGCGGTCTGTTCGGTGGCTGCCGCGGTACTGATATCTACCACATGCAGCAGCAGTACGGCCGCAGTGACTTCTTCCAAAGTTGCTCGAAAAGCATCTACCAGGGTGGTCGGCAAATTACGGATAAAACCCACGGTATCGCTGAGCAAAACGCGGCGGCCGGAAGGCAGGCGGATCTGCCGTACCGTCGGGTCCAGAGTGGCAAACATTCTTGCGTCAGCTAAAACGTCAGCGCCTGTAAGCCGGTTAAAAAGCGTCGATTTGCCGGCATTTGTGTATCCCACCAAACTGATAGTGGAAAGCGGGACAGCCTGCCTTTGTGAACGTTGAACGCCTCGTGTGGCGCGGACACGTTCGATTTCTTGCTTTAATTTCGAAATTCTGCGTCCAATTCGCCGGCGGTCGGTTTCCAACTGAGTTTCGCCAGGACCTCGCGTACCAATACCGCCGCCAAGCCGCGACATTTGGATTCCGCGGCCAGAGAGCCTCGGCAACAAATAGTTCAATTGCGCCAATTCCACCTGTAGTTGGCCCTCGCTCGTGCGCGCCCGGTTGGCAAAAATGTCCAGGATCAGTTGAGTTCTATCGATTACCTTCAACTGCAACCGCCGCTCCAGGTTACGAAGCTGGGTAGGCGTTAACTCACGATCAAAGATAACGGTGACAACGCCGTCGGCCTCGGCTCTTTGCCTGATTTCCGCTACTTTGCCGGAGCCTACCAGCGTCGCCGGGTCCAGACTGGAACGCAACTGGAGAACCCGCCCCACCACGTCTGCCCCGGCACTTTCCGCAAGAACTGCTAACTCTTCGAGGGACTCCTCAGCGGTCACCTCCAGTTCTGGGGCGGCTGAGCTTGCGGCCCTGCGGGCAACCTCCACCCCCGCCACCAGCGTCCGCTCTTGGGGACTTGCCACTGTCTAAGTATTGTCCGGATGGTCCGATACCGGAAGAGGGGCGCCCGGAGTGCTCGGCGAACTCGATGAATGGCCGCCTGTTCCATGCAGCGGCTTTGATACGACAACGGTAGATATCGCGTGTTTGAAGATCAACTGTTCCTGATTGTTTGCCTCAAGTACCACTGAGTATTTATCGAAGCTCTTAATCCGCCCGGAGAGTTTTACACCACTCATTAAATAAATGGTCAGAAAAGTTTTATCTTTCCTGGCGTTGTTGAGAAAAGCCTCCTGGATATTCTGCGCCAGCTTGTCCATTGTTTATCCTTAATTGTTTTTCCGCTGCGCCGTTCGAGCGGGTCACCCAATCGAAAAGTCCTTTGAAGCACCTCTATATGGATTTTCATTTGTACTATCGTGTTTCAGCATTGGCCGGGGCTCTTCTGTGGATGTCCGAACAGTAGGACTCCGATTTTATCGGTGATATTACGGGAATCCTGTTGCGGTAATCCCCACCTACTGGCCTTTGGTACGCTCCCGGATCGAAACAGAAGTACTAGAACGCCGCTTTTCGCCGGAAAATTCTTCGGAAGTTTCCCGCGATACGGCAGTTGTAGCTCAGCGAACCCAAATCTCGCGAAAGGTAAACCCTGAAAAAAATGTCTTCTTTTCCTCCCGTTATTTCACCGGGAGGCGATTCTTGGATTGCTGAGAGGAGGTAACCGCCGACCCACCCAGTTCTTCATTTCGAGTGGAACCAGTGTGTCGGCGGCGCGGCTTTTCTTTTTTGCGCGTTATGCTCGAAGCGTATGGTCGCGGGACCGGCGCCGCAGAGTGACAGAGAAGAACTTGTTGGACGCCGTATTGCCCTTCTTAGCATGAGCGTTGGCGTTGTTCTCGCTGCCGCGAAGATCGTCGTAGGCGTGAAGGCCGGATCAACAGCAGTCATTTCCGACGGATGCGAAGCTGGCGCCGATGTGCTTTCTTCGGGCTTCGTATACGCCGGTCTTTGGCTCGCGAGCCGGCCGCCGGATTACGAACATCCATACGGTCACGGCCGCTACGAAACGCTGGCCGGTCTTGCGGTGGGCGCGCTTCTGCTGCTAACGGGAGCGGCCATTTTCTGGAGCGGCCTCGTTCATTTCCACGAAGCGAATACACTCGAGGTTTATGCCCTCTATCCGTTGATCGCGGCATTCTTTCTGAAGATCGCTCTCGCGGGCACAAAATTCCGGATCGGCAAACGAATCGATAGCGGCGCGCTGCAAGCAGATGCCTGGCACGACATCACAGACCTTCTTTCTACCTCGGTTGCCTTCATTGCCGTGATTCTCACGCTTGTCAATCCGCAGCGATTCGGCTCCGCCGATCATGTTGGCGGAATGGTCATTGGTCTTATCATTTTTTTTCTTTCCATTCGCGTGGTTCGTCAGACTGTCGGCCAACTCGTCGACACCATGCCCGAGCCTTCCAAGATGGCCGCCATCCGCAGTGTTGCGCTTTCAGTTCCCGGCACGCTGGGAATTGAAAAATGCTTTGCCCGCCGCACCGGGCTGAGATATCACGTCGACCTGCATTTGGAAGTGGATCCGGAGATGACTGTGCGCGAATCGCACGAGATTGCGACCGAAGTGCGGCGCCACATCAAAGGACGGCTTCGCTGGGTGGCCGACGTTCTTGTTCATGTCGAACCCGCTGGTGCGGTGAAGGCTGCCGCTGCCGCGTCCGCCTTGGAGGCGCGGCGTGGAGAATAAAGACATCGCCCGGCTTCTCAGCGAGACTGCCGATCTGATGGAAGTAGCCGGCGAAGACGGATTTCGCATTCGCAGCTATCGGAATGCCGCCTCTGTCATTTCGAGCTATCCGGAAAGAATTGCCGATATCGTCTGCCATCGCGAACGCAAAGTTACCGACGTTCCGGGTATCGGCAAGGGATTAGCGTTTGTTCTCGACGAGATCTGCCGCCGCGGCTCGTTTGACCGCCGCGACGAGATGCTTGCGCGTTATCCTGCCTCCGCGTTGGAGCTGCTAAAGATTCAGGGCTTGGGGCCTAAGAGTATTGCGTTGCTCTATGAGCACCACAATGTACGCACGGTAGATGACCTGGAACGAATCTGCAGGGAACAAAAATTGCGTACGCTGCCGCGCATGGGCGTCAAGCTCGAAGAAAAGGTCCTCCGTTCCATTGAGGCGTACCGCAAAAGCGCGGGACGCTTTTTGTTGAGCTTCGGCCAGCGAACTGCCGACGAGCTGGCGGCTGAGTTCCTGGCACTCCCAGGAATTGAAAAGGTGGAGGCCGCCGGCAGTTTGCGTCGCGGACGGGAGACAATCGGAGATCTCGATATTCTCGTCACGGGCCCTGGCGCCGCCGAAACGCTGAACGGCATAGTGAAGCATCCTAAGACGCAAGAAGTGCTCGCTCAAGGTGTCAACAAGGCGAGTGTTGCGTTTGGTATCGAGCGTCTTCAGGTGGATGTGCGGGCGCTACCCCATGAAAGCTTCGGCGCGGCGCTTCAGTACTTCACCGGCAGCAAAGAGCATAACGTAGTCTTACGCACGAATGCTGTCAAGCAGGGCCTGACGCTCAACGAATACGGCCTTCTCACCTTGGAAGACAACAAGCGGGTGGCGGGAGAAACGGAGGAAGAAGTTTACAATCGTCTGGGCTACGCTTGGATTCCGCCAGAGTTACGCGAGAATTGCGGTGAGCTGGAAGCAGCGCAAAACGGCGCCCTTCCTGCGCTCATTCAGCTATCCAATGTGCGTGGTGACCTCCACATGCACACTACGGCGACTGATGGCAGAGCGACTCTGCGCGAAATGGCCGAAGCGGCTGCCGCGCTTGGCTATGAATACATTGCCATCACCGATCATTCGAAGGCGCTCGCAATGGCAAATGGACTCGATGAAGAACGCGTAGTGGAATTCGCGCAGCAGGTCCGTGAGCTAAATCGCGACGGTTTGCCGCTACGCGTCTTTTCCGGCCTGGAATGCGACATCTTGCGTGATGGCGTCATGGACATTGCGGAAGATGCACTTGCCCAACTCGATCTCGTGATTGGAAGTGTCCATAGCTACTTCAGTCTGGAAGCACAAGAGATGACGGATCGCCTTCTTCGTGCGTTGGAATCGCCGTCACTGCGCATATTCGGCCACCTGACCGGGCGGTTGTTACTACAACGCGACTCGTATCCTTTCGACTTTGAACGGGTCGCTGCCAAGGCGGCCGAACGAGGCGTCTGGTTCGAGATCAATGCGAGCCCCGAACGGCTCGATCTGCCAAGCGACCTGGTGCGAAGCGCCAAACGCAAAGGCTGCCGTTTTACTATCTCGACCGACGCACATCGCCCCGCACATCTTCACAACATGCGCTATGGCGTAATTACCGCCAGGCGCGGTTGGCTGCAAACGGCCGATGTCATGAACGCTCGCCCGCTACGCGACTTTGAGTTGGCGCTAGCGAATCGCTGAACGACTCAATTATTGTGGTCCGGCCTTCTCTATCGCTGAGAGGGTCTTCTCTAATTCTTTTACATCCGCGAGTGTCAATTTACCAGTCTCAATAAGATGCGACATGACGGGCGCCGGTGAGCCTCCAAAGATATTCAGCAAATCGGTAATGAGGCGGCGATGCACTGCCTTGCGCGTGAGCGCGGCCTGAAATACGTGCGCGTTACCCACCTTTTTGACACGTGTGATCGCGCCTTTTTGTTCAAGGCGATAGATCATGGTCTGCACGGTTGTATAAGCCGGGCGATCTTTCTCGGGAAGACTTTCCTGAATTTCGCGCACTGAAGAGGGTCCGAGATCCCATAGCTTTTCAAGCAATTGCAACTCGAAGCGGCTTAGCCGCGGCTGTGCCATGTTGGATTTTCTCTACGACTGACGCCGGTCGGATGTGTCGAATTGGACGGTGATGTTTCCTTGCCGATATCTCCACATCTCACGATTCTGATCTGGATGCGAGTCAATCTCATCCGGCGGTCCCATCACGATATAAATGCGCCCGCGATCTGTCTGCCAGCCCGCAGCCTCGGGAACTGCAAGATGTTGGTTAGCGAAGGCGATTCTGCGGTAATGCTCTTCCTTAAAGCTATTTACCGGTGAACCCGGTTGAGGATTGCGCTTATCCCAAAATTGGTTGATGAATTGTTCGCGTTGTTGGTCGGATTTTAGCGCAAGAAAGGCTGAGTGCTCTTCCGGCGTGATGAGATAGGCTACGTCTCCGTTGAGCCACTTATCCCAGCGATTATTGCTTGCGGGAAAAATCGTCTCATTGGGGTTCAGCAAGACCTTTAATTCAGCCAAAATCTGCCGGCTTTGTGGAGTATTGTCTGTGGAAGCGGCGGTGATGAACTCGACGCCGTGACGTCTCTCTATGCTTTGCGCTTTTAACAGCCCGCGGCTCAGAAATCCGGCTGCCAGCGGAATTATTAGCAGCGCGATTGCCGCTCCCCCGACGAGACCGCGGCCAGTGCGCGTCCGAACAGTCTTTTCATGGCGAGACATAATAAGCTCCAATCGTTTTTTGAATTCAAATCCTGCAATGCCGGAAATACCTGGAACCGGGCCTGAGAGAGCGAACCGTGCTGCCTTCACGATGCCCGAAATATAGTCCTCGCGAACAGTTGCTTTCGCTAACACAACCTCATCGCAAGCGTATTCGCATTCAATTGAAAGTTGACGTTTCATCCACCACAGCAGCGGATGAAACCAGAACAGCAACGAGATCACGTGCGCGATGCTGTTTGTAAGATTGTCGCGGCGTACGGCATGCGCCAATTCATGAAGTAGCACGGCCTCCAGTTCGTTTTCGCTCAGGCTGCAGGTAAGAGCTTCGGGCAACACCACAACGGGATGCCATAATCCCATCAAAACTGGTTCCGCGGCATGCTCGGATATTCGAATACGGACAAGTTGACGCAAGAAGAGCCGTTGTCTTGCACGCGCAAACGCTCTTTCTACCGCTTCACTCGGGAGACTCATCGGCATCGCAAATTGGCGAAGCCGCCGCATCCAGCTTGCAATTGCGAACAGTGTTCCTACAAGCCAAACGGCCCCCAACAGGATCGGTAACAGTCCGTCCTGGACTGTAGATATCGCGAGAGTGCCAGTTGCTCGCCCTACGTTTAGCAGGTGCGAAAAATCTGCGACCCGTACTTGAAGCGGCGGTCGAAACGCTATACGCGATGCCAGCGCGTTACCGGCAAACCAAAGCAGGAAAGACGGAATGGCGAGTTTTCCCATTGCCAGTAGCCACAATTTGTGGCGAGTGGCGGCAGAGATACCGGTCCGCCGCATGCTCAGCGCGGTCATTGCCAACAGCACGGCGATCAAAGTGGATTCCGCCAGATGTTCCAATAACGAGATCAAGCTTAACCACTACTCTCGTGGCCCACTCTACTACAACGTTAGGAGCGTTGCAAGAGGTTTTTGCCGGCTGCTATGCTTTGCGCCTCAGGTCAACAAAACCATTGGATCGTCATTAGCCGATTCAAAAACGGCATTGACCGAAAAGCCAGTGCTTGGCTTGTTTGCAGCCAATATCATCGGATCGAGGCTAACATGCAAGGCAAACAGATATATGCTCCGGATTCAACCTGGGAAACGATAGCTATCGGCATTGTTTTGATCGCCACCGGGCTGATTCTGGTGGGCGGCGACTATCTGGGGATGTTGTCCTTAGATAACGTGCAGAATCTCTGGCCGCTCTCACTGATTGCCATCGGTTTGGTGGATCTAAAAACGAATAGCGGACCTCGGGATTAATCGATAAATGCCATTCTGTTCAGACAATCCAGAGGGGCTCCCACAACTCGGGAGAAGAGGCAGGTCTGGCCGTTCGACCGCTTATCAGGTCACGGTTGCGCTAATTCTCATCGCGTTCGGTACCATCCTGTTCCTGGACAACGTGGGGGTGTTGCCGCTTCGCTGGGTTTATCAATATTGGCCGGCGATCTTCATCGCGCTTGGTCTGGCAAAACTGGTTTACAAACCCAGCGCTGTCAGCGTGCTTTGGTCCTTTTTCCTGATCATTGCAGGATCCGTCTTTCTACTGGTGAACCTCGATATTGTGCACATTCGAAACGACGGAACGTGGCCGCTCGCCCTGGTGTTCATTTGTATTGGTTTCCTAGCCTTAGTCAGGACGGTAGACCAGCGCCCCTTGGGATGGCGCAGACGGCGGCGGGTTGCAGGTTTTGTTCCCTGGAGCGGCACTGATGCCATGAACGAAAATGTAGTTCTTGGGTCGCTCAAACGTCGAGTGGAATCGACGAATTTCATGGGGGGAGAAATACACGCCGTATTGGGCAGCATTGAACTCGATCTGCGAGCCGCACAGCTCCCGCCGGGGGCGAAATCGGCCACCGTCGAAGTGGAATGCGTTATGGCGTCTGTAGAGATCCGTGTCCCTGAAACCTGGCGGGTTAGCGTGCAGGCCGAAGGCGTTTTGGGAAATATTGAGGATCGGACAATCCCGCCGAGACCCGATCCGGGCCTGGACCCGCCGACACTCGTGATCCGCGGAAGTTCGGTTATGGGCACGGTGGAATTGGAGAATTGAATGACATCGCGCAAATACTAAATGCATCCACTGTTTCGAAGCAGAATTGCCCTGCTTTCCTATTTAGCGGCCTGGATTCCGATCGGATGTATGTTCGGGGCGATGGTCAGCATATCCGGTGGGCTCACCTGGTCTGAGAGCGCGGTCGTCACATTTCCCGGTGTCCTCGCGCTAGTTGTTCTCGTGCTTACGCCGTGGTACACCTGCCGCGCGTTGCCGCTGCGATCGACTCCACCTGCGAAGTTGATACTCACCCACTTAGTCGTGGCAATGTGCGTTAGTACCGCCATTGTGCTGGTTGACAAAATTAGCGTTGCCGTTTTTGGGCTATGGTTGCCTGACCTGCGTGGCAGGTTTCACGGAGCCATACCGGTGGCCGCCTTTATGGTGTTGCTGATCTACTTACTTTCCGTTGCGTTGCACTACACGCTTTTCGCAGTGGAGTCTTCCAAACAAGCCGAGGTCGTCTCGCGCGAAGCGGAACTGAAAGCCCTAAAAGCGCAAGTCAATCCACACTTCTTGTTCAACAGCTTGAACTCCATTAGTGCTTTGACGGCCACGAATCCGACCGCTGCGCGCGACATGTGCATTCGTCTGTCCGATTTTCTTCGCAGTTCTCTTCGTTTGGGAGAGCGCACCAGCATACCTTTCGCTGAGGAACTCGCGCTCACAAAAACATATTTGGAAGTGGAGCAAATTCGATTCGGAAAGAAGTTGAAGGTTTGGAATGATCTTGATCCTGCATGTGATGACTGCGAAGTACCGCCGTTATTAGTTCAACCGTTGATTGAAAATGCCATTAAGCACGGAGTCGCCACGCTGGTAGACGGCGGCGAAATCGCTATTCGAGGCCGCAAAATACAAAACATGATTTGTGTCGTGATTGAGAATCCATTCGATCCCGATGCTCCGGTAGCTCGAAAAAACGGTTTCGGCCTCGTCAGCGTCCGCAACCGGCTGCATGCGCGCTATGGGAATGCTGGACGGCTGGAAACAGAAGTGAATCAAAATCGCTATCGAGTAATTCTTACTGTTCCTTGCGAAAGGCACCGGCAGTCCGCCATATGAAGCAAATTCGAGCCCTGATTGTTGATGATGAAGATCTGGCGCGCCAAATACTTCGCGAATATCTGTCTGAAGAACGCGATGTTGAGGTGGTAGGAGAGTGTACGAATGGGTTCGATGCGGTAAAAGCAGTCACTGAACTCAAGCCCGATCTGTTGTTTCTGGATGTGCAGATGCCGAAGCTGGATGGTTTCGAAGTTCTGGATCTGGTGGGAACCGAAATTGCGGTGGTATTTGTCACAGCTTACGATCAGTACGCGATGAAAGCGTTCGATGCCGCTGCCGTCGATTACCTGCTAAAGCCGTTCGAACTGGAGCGTTTTCGTACGGCCCTGCAGCGCTCGCGACGGCGGCTGGAAGAAAAAACTCCAAGTCCAGCGGTTGACGATTTGCGGCGAGCGGCGAGCGGCCCCGGTCAGCACCTGCAGCGCATCGTCATTCGAGACAATGCGCGTGTTCACATCATTCCGGTGGATCAACTCGACTACGTGGAAGCGGAAGATGATTACATCGGCCTTCATACGGGCGGCAAAAAATATCTCAAACAGCAAACGATTTCAAGCCTGGAGGCGTCGCTCGACCCGGCGCGATTTATCCGTGTTCACCGGTCTTTCATCATCAATCTGGACAAGCTGGGGAAAATCGAGCCATACACCAAGGACACAAAGCTCGCGGTCCTGACGGACGGCTCTCAAGTGCCTGTGAGCCGTGCTGGATATATGCGTCTACGCGAGCTGGTGGATTCCAAGTAGCCTTAGATGAAATGCCGATTTGCCGGATTCGGTTTAATAGGTACTTATGCCAAACGCAACTTGCGACATCGGCCTTATTGGATTGGCCGTCATGGGCCAGAACCTGGTTCTCAATATGAATGACCATGGTTATCGAGTGGCTGTCTTCAATCGAACAGTCTCCAAGGTAGACGAATTTACCGGACACGAGGCAAAAGGGACTCAGGTCGTCGGATCCCATTCCATTGAGGAACTAATCCAATCCCTCAAGCGTCCGCGGCGCGTCATGCTCATGGTGAAGGCGGGCGACACGGTCGATCACATGATCGAGCAACTTATTCCGTACCTTGAAAAGGGCGACATCATCGTCGATGGCGGTAACTCCCACTATCCCGACACAAATCGGCGCACAAAAGAGCTGAATCAAAAGGGCATTTTGTTTATCGGCACCGGCGTATCGGGCGGGGAAGAAGGCGCGCGTTTTGGCCCGTCCATCATGCCGGGCGGAAACATCGAAGCGTGGCCGCACGTGAAAGATATTTTTCAGTCAATTGCCGCAAAGGTCGAAGATGGTACCCCTTGTTGCGATTGGGTCGGGGAGAACGGCGCAGGCCATTACGTGAAGATGGTGCACAACGGCATTGAATATGGCGATATGCAGTTGATCTGCGAAGCCTATCAATTGCTGAAAGACGGCCTGGGACTCAGCGCCGAAGAACTTCATCAAGTTTTCGCGGAATGGAATAAAGGCGAGTTGGATAGTTTCCTGATTGAGATAACGGCTGAGATTTTCACGAAGAACGACGAGGATGGTAAGCCTCTCATCGACAAGATTCTCGATACCGCCGGTCAGAAGGGCACTGGCAAGTGGACCGCTACAAGCGCGCTTGATCTGGGAATGCCCGTCACGCTGATTGGCGAGGCCGTATTTGGACGCTGCCTTTCCGCTTTGAAGGATGAGAGAGTCGCCGCATCCAAAGTGTTACAAGGTCCCGCTCATAGTCAGGATTCTCATGACAAGAAGATATTCATCGAGGATGTTCGGCGCGCTCTCTATTGTTCGAAGATCATTTCTTACGCGCAGGGCTACATGCTACTGCGCGAAGCGGCCAAGGAAGAGGGATGGAATTTGAACATGGGCGGCATTGCGCTTATGTGGCGCGGAGGCTGCATCATTCGAAGCCGTTTTCTTGGCAAGATCAAAGAGGCATACGACAAAAACCCGAAACTGACCAACCTGCTGCTTGATGACTTTTTCAGCAAGACGTTGAACGAATATCAGGCTGCGTGGCGTAAAGCCGTTATTCACGCAATAGGTTTCGGAGTTCCAACACCGGCCTTCTCTACTGCGCTTGCGTTTTACGACGGGTATCGGAGCGAGCGTTTGCCTGCGAATCTGCTGCAGGCCCAGCGAGATTTCTTTGGTGCGCACACGTATGAGCGTATCGACAAGCCCCGCGGACAGTATTTTCATACGAATTGGACGGGACGCGGCGGGCGCGTTTCCTCCGGCTCATACAATGCTTAACCGGAAATCATTTAGACAACTCTGAATCTAATGGACGGAGCAAGCATGAAATACGGATTGAACATTCGGCCGGAAGCAGCCCTGGATTTCGTTTCCATTGGTGGTTTGGTGTACCGGCTTGATCCGGGCATCATCCCTTGGCGCAAAGCCGCTGAATGCAGGATTCATGTGAGCGGCGGCGAATTCAACGTGGCCGCTAATCTCTCCGATTGCTTCAAAATGAACACGGGTATCGCTACCGCAATGGTGGATTACCCCATCGGAGATCTGGTGGCTGAGCGCGTGCGTGCAATGGGCGTGAGGCCGTTCTATAAGCACTTCAAGCACGACGGCGTTGCCGGGCCGAATATTGCAACTGTTTATAGCGATCGGGGACAAGGCGTCCGCGCTCCGGTGGTTTTTTACAACCGTTCAAATGAGGCCGCGGGCAGATTGAAGCCCGGAGACTTCAACTGGGGCGCCATCTTTTCGGGTGGAGTCCGCTGGTTTCACAGTGGCGGGATTTTCGCCGCTTTATCGGACACTACTTCGGAAGTCACTATTGAAGGTATGCAAGCAGCGAAAGCTGCCGGCGCAATGGTTTCATTTGATTTGAACTATCGAGCCAAGCTGTGGAATGTTTTGGGCGGTCATGAAAAAGCTGTGGAAGTCATCCGGCGCATCGTTAAGAACGTCGATGTTCTGGTTGGCAATGAGGAAGATTTGCAGATGGGCTTGGGTATTCCGGGACCCGAGGTCGCCGCAAAATCGAAGCTCGACCCCAGCACGTTTTTCGGCATGATCGATCGTGTCGTGAAAGATCACCCGCAAGTGAAGATTGTTGCGACAACTTTGCGGGAAGTTCACTCCACAAACCGGCATAGTTGGAGCGCGGTCGCATGGATCAACGGAAAAACCTTCCAGGCGCCCACAGCCGAACTGGACGTCTATGATCGCGTCGGAGGCGGCGATGGCTACGCAGCCGGATTTATCTACGGCTTGTTGAAGGGCAAGTCTGAGCAGGAAGCGGTGAACTTGGGTTGGGCTCACGGCGCGCTGCTGACCACGTTCCCCGGAGATACAACCATGGCAACGCTAGATCAGGTGGAGTCTCTATCCAAGGGCGGATCGGCGCGCATTCAGCGGTGATGTGACCGGTTCCGGCGCCTGCTTAGAGCTCTTACTTTCGGTAGACAGGTGATGTGTGTGACATTGCGCGCAACAAACATTTCCTTTCAATAACAAGATTGACACCGCCCGAAGCTAAAATGAGAGTTCCGCGATTGATTGGTTTTCAAGCGTTCCATTCACCTTCAGGAGAATCATGTCAGGGAAAAAAATTGGTATCTTGACGGGCGGCGGAGACGTACCCGGCCTGAATGTCGTCATCAAGAACGTTGTCTATCGCAGCACGACGGACGGACACGATGTGACAGGCATCCGGCTCGGCTGGAAGGGCTTGACTGATCTAAATTTTGACGATCCGCATAGCGTGGAACGCTACGTTTTGCCGCTGACAAGAGAAAATACGCGGACGATTGATCGGACGGGTGGCACATTTCTTCATACAAGCCGTACGAACCCGTCAAAAATGAAAAAAGTTCCGGACTTCCTGAAAGCTTCTGATTTTCCTTCCAAAACAGAGAAAGGTAAGGACGGTAACGCGGCAACAACCTACGACCTAAGTAAACGCGTTCTCCAAAACCTGGAACGGCTCGAGATTGAACACTTGATCGCGATCGGCGGCGACGACACGCTAAGCTATGCCGCTGTCCTCGACAAATTAGGTTTCAAGGTTATCGGTATTCCCAAAACCATGGACAACGATGTGCGGAACACCGAATACTGCATTGGTTTCTCAACAGCAATCACGCGCGCGAAGGAAGCCATTGATCGGCAGCGCACGACTGTGGGGTCGCATGAGCGAGTCGGCGTATTCCGCGTGTTTGGCCGCGATGCCGGCTACACGGCTCTCTACACTGCGTATGTCACATCTATCCGATGCGGAATTCCGGAGTATGAGTTTGACCTCGACCACATGATCGAGCTGTTGATGACAGATAAAAAGAACAATCCCAGTAACTACAGCTTGGTTATTTTGTCGGAAGGCGCTCGCTGGAAGGGCTACACCGTAAAAGAATACGGCGAGGCTGATGCATTTGGGCATCGCAAGAAGTTCAGCGTAGCCGAGGCGTTCAGCGATGAACTTACTGCCCATGAGAAAGCTGAAACGGTTGTAAGCGATTTGACCTACGATCTTCGCAGCGGTGCGCCCGACTTCCTGGATACGCTGGTTGCTACAACTTTTGGAACGATGGCCTATGATGCGTTCTACTACAACAAGAGCGGATTAATGGCTTCCATTTCGGAAGGCAGATTTGCCATGGTGCCAATACCGGATCCAAAGCTTGGACCTCGCCATGTGGATGTAGAGCACATGTACAACACAGAGCGCTACCGGCCGAGCTACACCAGTAAAGAAGGGCTTTCCGTCTTTCTCACCCACGCTTGAACATGCAGCCACAACCGGCTGAACGGCCGACGCTGCTCTCCGAAGTCGTCGAAGCACACGGTCACCTGATCGACTCGCACATCATGGAGCGCATCTTCGACGCTGTCGTCGAAGCCGGTGGGCAATTTACCGTGGAACAGTTTGCAATTGGACGGACAAACAGCGATCCCTCATCTCTGCGGTTGCGCGTTGACGCGCCAACACAGCAACAAATGGAACGCATGATGGCCGCTTTGCTTGGTCTTGGTTGCGCGCCTTCCGACACGGGCGAAGTAGAGCTGAAAGTGGCCGAAACCGACAAATGCGCTCCTGAGGATTTTTATTCGACTACCAACCAGAGGACGTTGGTACGCCACGGCGATCACTGGCTGGAAGTCCGAAATCAGCGCATGGACGCGATGATCGTGCTGGACGGCGGCGTTGCGGAGTGCCGGCGGTTGCGCGATATCAAGGCTGGAGATGCAATTGTAGTGGGGATGCGGGGCATCCGTGTAGTCCCCGAAGCGAAGGAGCGCGATCGTGACGCGTTCGCCTTCATGAGCAATGAAATTTCGTCTGAACGGCAGGTGGAAACCGCCGTGGCACAAACGGCGGCAATCATGCGCCAAGTCCGCGGCGAAGGGAAGAGGATCGTCGCGGTCGCCGGTCCGGTGGTCGTCCATACCGGCGGCTGTGAGCCGTTATCTAGTTTGATACGCACCGGCTGGATCGATGCGCTTCTCGCCGGGAACGCTTTGGCTGTACACGATATTGAGTCCGCACTTTTAGGAACGTCGCTTGGCGTGCGCACTGTCGATGGTCGATTAGAAGAACACGGGCATCGCAATCATATGCGAGCCATCAATGCAATTTATCGCGCGGGCGGTATTGCGCGGGCCGTAGCAAGCGGCCAGTTGTCGACCGGCGTCATGTATGAATGTGTGAAGGCCGATGTGCCGTTTGTGCTTGCCGGAAGCTTGCGTGATGATGGGCCGCTTCCTGAAGTAATTACCGATATGAACCAAGCCCAGGATGCCTATGCCGCGCAATTGCGCAATGCCGGCGTTGTCTTGTGCCTCAGTTCGATGTTGCACTCCATCGCCGTGGGAAACATGCTTCCGGCGTGGGTGAAGATTGTTTGCGTCGATATCAACCCGGCCGTGCCTACGAAGGTAAGCGACCGCGGCACCGGCCAAGCGGTTGGTGTGGTGACTGATGTAGGGTTGTTTTTGAGTTTGTTGTCGCAAACCTTGCAAGTTAATGAAGAAAAGTCCTCAATACACTGACCAACACGCTGCCGCCGGAGTAGATGCCGCCCTGCCGGAAATCGAAACCTGGCCGAATCAATACCAGGGATACAAAATTGAAATCGAAATGCCGGAGTTTACGTCGGTATGCCCGAAGACGGGTCTGCCCGACCATGGGAGATTGACGCTGACTTACATTCCGCTCAAGCGCTGCTTGGAGTTGAAGTCGCTAAAAATGTACACGCTGGCTTACCGGAACTTAGGCATTTTTCAAGAAAACGTGGTGAATCGATTTCTCGCCGACGTTGTAAAGGCAACCAACCCTGTAGAAGCGACGGTTATCGGGGATTTTGCCGCGCGCGGAGGCATTTCAACCCGAGTGACCGCGACTTACCGGCGCGCGAAGAAGTAGTCTAATAGGATGCGAACCAAGCGGTGCTTCGTCGCCCTCTTTAGCTTGGTATTACCGCTATGCGCCGCTCAATTTCAAAACGGCCAGGCGGCGATCGCAGTGATAGGCCAGCCCTCGTTTTCTGCTCGCGAAGCAGGCATCAATGCAACAGCTCTTTCGATTTCAACCGGTCGGCTGTACGTTGCCGATACCGCGAATCACTTGCTTGCTTTCGATCTTTCGAAGCTTGCCGCCAGCGGCTCGGCGCCGAGTGCGATTCTCAACCAGTCTGTCATGGTTGGAATTTCGGCTGTTAGCGTTTATGGAAAATCCGTTGCTATTGCCGATACAGTAAACCACCGTGTTCTTGTCTGGCGCGATGCTTCTTCCGAGTCCGCGCTCAAGGGTCCGGACGTAGTCCTCGCGGATTCATCTTCGGTGGTCGAGCCTATTTCGGTGGCTCTCGACAAGCAGCGGCTGTTTGTGGGCGATGCGGCCTTGCATCGTGTTCTGGTGTGGAACACTTTGCCGCAATCGAATAATCAGGCGGCTGACGTCGTTCTTGGGCAACCGAACTTTGCCGCATCGTCGGTATCCGACGTGCCCGCCGCGAATACTGTCGCACGGCCTGTGGCACTCGAATCTGACGGTGAGCGCCTTTTTGTTGCTGACTCCACATACCGCCGTATTCTCGTGTTTGCCGCGGCTGACATTCCGCTGCCCTTGAATCCTGTTGTGAACTCAGCCAGTTTGACGCCGGCACCGCTTGCACCAGGGGCCTTGGTCACCATTTCGGCTGCTGGCCTAACGCAAGCCAGCGACGCTGCCCGGGACGGCGCCGATGAACCGTTGCCGAAGAAACTTGGCGGAGTTGAAGTTATTCTGGATGGCTCAGCGCTACCACTACTTTCTGTGTCGCCAACAGAGATCCATGCTCAGTTCCCCTACGACATCATCAACCGCTCTTCATCCAGTCTCTTCATTCGGTCTGAACAGGAAAAGGGCGCGGTAGTCACGTCGAATGCTGTCGCGGTCAGTTTGATTCCCGCTTCGCCTGGTTTATTCGCCTTTTCCGGCAAGGAGCCCCGCCCGGGTATGGCTCTTCATGGCACATCTCCCGTCACTGCCAACAATCCTGCGCATCCAGGTGATGCGATCACCCTGTGGGGTGCGGGCCTGGGTGCTGTTATCGCCGCAGAAGCCAGTGAGTCCGGCGCTGTTGCGGGCGTGCCGAATGCGCAACCCGATTCTCTGGTTCAAGTACCTGTTACTGCCACTGTAAATGGCATGCCTGGGGAAGTTTTGTCCGCCGTCATCCCGCAAGGTTCTATCGGCATCTATGAAGTTCGCATCTTGTTGCCGCGCGATTTCTCTGTCGAAGGCAGCGCGACGCTTGCGATTTCACAGGACGGACATCAGAGCAATACGATTACTATTCCTGTTAAGAACGGAACCCAATAATCGCGATGCACCAACTCCGCTGGCACGCACTGCTGCAGCAGTGGGTAGTGGTCACGACGGCGCGGCAAAACCGCCCGCAGATGCCGGCAAACTGGTGTCCCTTTGACCCCGGTTCGGGGCGTGTTCCGGATCATTACGACGTTTACCTTTATCCCAACGACTTTCCCGCTTTTGCGGCCGATGTGCCTCCGTTCGAGACGTCTACCGGCCTGTTTGCGGAGACCGGCCCGCGTGGTGCATGCGATGTTGTACTGTACTCCCCTGAGCACACTCTGCCACCATCGCGGTTGAGCCTGGAAAGCTGGCGCAAAGTAGTCGATCTTTGGGCCGAGCGCACGCGCCACCATGCAGCAAATCCGGATATTGCTCTGGTCGCTGTCTTCGAAAACTGCGGTGAGGCCGTGGGCGTCACAATGCCGCATCCGCATGGCCAGATTTACGCCATGCCGTTTATTCCTCCCATTGTTGAAAAGGAGATTGCTTCGGCGCGCCAGTTTGCCCAAACGCATAACGGCGACTGTCTTCTCTGCCGCTTGCTTGAAGAAGAACTCCGGCAGCAATCCAGGCTTGTTACGCAAAATGAACACTTCGTCAGCTTTGTGCCTTACGCGGCCCGGTTTCCTGGAGAGATTTGGATATGCGGCCGCCGGCATATGCGGACGCTGCTCGATTTGAATGCCGCGGAACGAGCGAGTCTTGCCGAATCCATCAGCATTGTGCGCCGCAAGTATGATGCTCTTTATGGATTCGTGCTGCCGCTGATGATGTCGGTACGGCAAGCGCCCTTGCGGCCGGATGATGCCCCATATCACATGTACGTTCAATTTCTACCGCTGCAGCGAAGTGCAACCAAGTTGAAATACCTGGCAAGTATTGAAACGGCTTACGGGACCTTTCTAGCCGATACCGCGCCCGAAGAGATGGCCCAGACTCTGCGGAATTGCGAACCGGCGACCAGTCTTTAATTAGCCGGGGAACTCAGCAGTTTACGCACGGCATTTACCGCAATAAGTGTTTTTGAACCTTACCCAATGCATTACGTGGCAGCGCGTCCAGTCTCACGAACTTTCGCGGGATTTTGAACGATGCCATTGCGGTGCGGCAGCGGTTCTCAATGTCAACCGCGCTGAAGTTCTCTCGGACGACAACATACGCGACCGGCACTTCTCCGCGAACGGGATCGCTCTCCCCAATAACCGCGGCCTCTGCGATCTCGGGCTGTTCTTGCAGGAACTCCTCGATTTCACGCGGATAGATATTGAAACCGCCCGAAATGATGAGATCGCTCTTTCGCCCGCAAAGCGTGTAGTAGCCGTCCGCGGAACGTGTCGCCAAATCGCCTGTGCGGAAAAAGCCGTCTTTGAAAGCGTTGTTTGTGGCGTCGTCGCGTTTCCAATAGCCCGCAAAGATATTCGGTCCGCGCAGATAGACCTCGCCGGTCTCACCGTCGGCTACGGCCTTGCCATTTGAATCAAGCAAACGCACCGAAACACCGGGCAAAGGCAGGCCGACGGTTCCTGCTCGCCTTTCGCCCACGTAAGGATTGCTGATGTTCATCAGCGTTTCGCTCATGCCGTAACGTTCTAATATTCTATGGCGAAATCGATGCTCGAATTCGTCCATTATTGCCGCGGGCAGCGGCGCTGAGCCGGAAACAAAAAGCCGAACAAATGAACCGGTCTCGCGGGTAAGTGCCGGCTCCCACTCAAGCATTCGCACGTACATCGTGGGGACACCGAAGAAAAGCGTTGGCCGGAATTGCAGAAATGTTTGGCAGGCGGTCTGATGCGAAAAACGTTCCAGAAGCTTGGTCCTGCAGCCACTCATGAGCCAGCAATGAACGCCATTGCCCAATCCGTGTACGTGGAACAGCGGAAGTGCGAGTAAGAAACGATCATTGGAAGTGATTTGCCAGCAGGTCAACAGATTTGTAGCGTTCACCGCGAAATTATTGTGAGTTAGCACCGCGCCTTTTGATGTTCCAGTTGTTCCGGACGTGTAGATAATGCCGCAGGGAGAGTCACCGTCCAATCGCGTCGAAGGCCTGGTGGAAGGATGATTCTGCATGGCCGCACGGAGAGTTGTGCGTGTCCAAACAGGAATAGAAGCCGATAGAGGCTCGTCGGCGACCACGGCTCTTGGTTCGGCATCGCGCAAGATATGAGAAATTTCACGATCGCGATAGAGAATGTTGATCGGCACGAAGATGATGCCTGCTTTGATACAAGCCAGATAGAGATCAATCATTTCGACGCAATTGGCGAGATACACACACAGGCGGTCGCTGGCCGAGAAGCCTTGGTCAATCAAGAATTGAGCCAAGCTATTGCTGCGGGCCTCCAATTCGCCAAACGTGAAGCTCTCTTCCCCGAACTCCAAAGCAACCGTATCCGCGCGTCCGCGCAGGGAAAGATCAAATAAGTCGACTAGATTCATTGCTTAAACTATTCGAGAAGTGCGGTGCCACTTGTCTCGCGTCCAAAGGGTAAGAGTGCCAGTCCAACGAGGAAGACAAGGGCGGTCATCGCTATGGGGCGGCCCAGTGTGCCCCAATGCGATATCGCAGCGCCTACTGCAAACGTCGCACCCGCTGCGATAAAGCGTCCAAAGGAAGTTGCAAACGCAAAGGCGCTGGCGCGGCAATCAGTGTGGTATTGTTCCGGAAGCCAAACCGTAAACACGCAGAAACTCGCTCCGCCAACGCCCAGGAAAAAGAGGCAAGCCATGAACCAGGAGAGCGCATGGTTTGAGAAATAGAAAACAAAACCAAAGCTGAACAAAATGGATGCGGCCATAAGCACATAGAAAAAGCCGAGCGTGGAGCGCCGGCCCATGCAGCGTGCTAATAGAGGCACCAGCAGGCATCCCGCGATTGTTCCAATGGAGAGCAGCACACTTCCGCTTGATGCCAGTCGTGCGGCGTCTAAAGCGCCGTGCCCCTCTCGCGCTGCAAGCTGCGTTATTGCGCTGGGGACGTAGACTGAACCCGCCCAGAGCCCAACCATTGAAACCAGAACATAAACCGCGTTGAGAGACGTGCGCCCTCGATATTTGCTCGAAAAAAGGGTGAGGAATGCCGCTCGTGCTGTTAAACGGCGGCCCGCTTCGCGAACGCGATTCGTCCACCTTGCCGGCTCGGCCACCCCGTAGCGGATGAACGCAACCAATAACGCAGGCGCGCCTCCCAGGAGGAACATCGCCCGCCACCCAAAATGCGCACCCACACTGAAATTCGCAAGCGAGGCAAGCAAAGTACCGAAATAATAACCCGTGTGCATCAGTGAGCCGCCGAGTACGCGACGCCCTTCAGGCCATTCTTCGGCTACCAAAATTCCGCCCAAGGTCCACTCTCCGCCAATTCCAATACCCGCAATCAGACGGAACAGCCCAAGTTCCCACACGCGGGTAGAAAGTGCGCCGGCCAACGTGAATAGGGAATAGCACAAGATCGTGAGTGTTAGCGTGCGCACTCGTCCAAAACGGTCGGCCATCGGTCCCCAGACGAACGATAGTCCCCAACCAACCAGGAAGAGTGCAAAAAGCAGACCGCCGTAGAAACCAATACTTGAGGTTGTAGGCGCAACTCCCGAATTCGGAAGCAGTTCGCGAAGCGAAGGAACCAGCACCAACGCGTAGATGAATGAATCCATTCCGTCCAGTGTCCAACCCGCCCAAGCGGCCCAAAACCCTCGAATCTGGTTTGGCGTGAGTTTTGATTTATCAGAGCGAACAGCGACGTTCATTGCGCCCGCACGACGGGCAATTCGATACGCGATGGGTGTTTTGTATCGAGGTAGACCGTATTCTCTGCGATCTGCCAGCGGCGATTGTTGTTCAGCGGTTCGCCAGTGTTGGGATTTATATCGAATCGCGGGAAATTGCTGCTCGAAATATCGAGACGAATGCGGTGTCCCCGCTGAAAAACAAGAGACGTGGGATACATCTCGATGGTGAATTCGTAGGGCTGCCCGGGCTTTAGCAACTCCGCTTTGCCAGGGCCGTTCCGATAACGCCCCCGAACAATACTGTCCGCAATGTTCAGATCTATCCCTGCCGGGAAATCGCGGTTCGGAGGATAAACATCAATTAGCTTCGCTGTGAAATCCGTGTCCAAGGAATTGGATGACGCCCAAAGTTTCACAATGAGGCGCCCGGTCACTTCCGTGTCGCTCTTGAGCGGGAACGTCTGAAAGACCAACACATCATTACGCGCCGATAGGGGTCGAGAATCGATGCAGAGCCAAAAATCCACTCCGCATCGCTGATCCGCCGCACCTTGAAACATGAGCCTGCCTTGCGAGGAGATGTTGCCGCCCAAGGTCGGCACTGGGTTGCGAGGATCGAACAAGTACCGAACAGGCGAATCGTCCGAAGGTTTGCCGGAAGAAAGGACGCCATTGCTGTGCAAATAATACGGGGTGGCTTGCGCACGCGTGAGAGGCCACTCTTGTTCGTTGCGCCAATGCCCGCCGACGTAAATGCGGCCTTCCGGCGTTTTGTGTCCGTCGCCTCCGCCCATGACGTAAATACGGACTGGCGGCTCACGGTCAACGCCGTTATCGATTCCCTTCAGCCAGTGATCGAACCACCTCAGGTGAAACGCCCACAAATCCAGAGCAGCGTCTTGCGTAAATTGAGCTTCGCCCGCAAAGCTGCGACTCTCTGAGCTATGAATCCAGGGACCAACAATCAAACGCTGTAAGCTCTTTTTTGTCTTTCGCAGCTCAACGAAGTTCAGATTCGCGACTGGACCCGCCCAGGAATCGTACCAGCCCGTTGTGTGATATTCGGGAACGTCCTTGTATTCGGCCAGGTGGTCGACCACGCTTGAGCCCGACTTTTTCCAGAAATCGTCGTAGTCTCCGTGGCGCATCGCTTCAATGAGCCATGATTCATAATCCGGTGCAAACTTGAGCGGGGTAGTGCTGGCGCGTAGCGGTAGACCGCGCACGTAATCTTGAACGTGCCTTCCCATATCCAACAGCGCCGGTACTGCCGCCAGATCAACTGCGGCCCTTTCGGCTGCCGCTTGGTCGTTCGCAGTGGGTGAAGGATTGCCCAGCGTCAAAACCCAATTGAAGAAACGAAGTTCAAATGCGCCGTTGTGACGCACGCCGTAGTGCCCGAAATCCGACATCGCATTGCGTGGAATCATCGCCTTTATGTACGGAGCATTCGCAATGGCAAGCGCGTGCTGTGTCGCGCCGTCGTAAGAGCTTCCCATTGTGCCGATATTTCCGTCGCACCATGACTGGGAACCAATCCAGGTTGCCGTATCAAATCCGTCATTGGGATCATCGCGAATTGGAAACCAGCGGCCTTCCGACTTGTAGCGGCCACGAACGTCCTGGGCAACAACAATGTAGCCGTGGGGCACAAAGTGACTAGCTGCCGCGGAAAGATCGTCTTTGTTGTAAGGCGTGCGCTCTAGAATAACGGGGAACTTGCCTTCCACTGCGGAGCCCTTGCGTGCTGGCCGGTAAATGTCGGTAGCGAGCTTGATGCCGTCGCGCATCGATATCATCTCGTTCTTGGTTATGGCGATCTCGTAAGATGAGCCGTTTTGTCCATTGAGAGATGGCAATAGCGCAATGACAGACAGCAGCAGTGACAGTGAGCGAAGACAGAGGGCTTGCTTTCGTCCGCAGCCGAAATACTTCATAGCTAATAATTGTGCTCTGTGGACTCCGCCCGGTATGTCACGTGTCTTCCAGCACGCGCACGGGGTGGCCCAAGATTTGTTCGAGGCTTTTGGACTGTGGCCGGAATGCCGAGCCATAATGAGCGTCTATGTCCTGTCGATAGCCCATTTGGGGACCGGGAAAACCGATAAGCTGCCACCCGATCATCCCTGCGTTTCCGCCATGCATGGGATCGCAGAACATTCCTTCGATCGTGTGGATTCGTAGCATCTGGAAGAACACAGTCTCTTCCAGAGACTTTAGTTTTTGGTCTTGCTGTTCCGCTGAGAGGCTACTGAAGGCGCCGAGCATGCCAATCCCTTCGCGATAGATTTCGCGCGGCGTGGCCTTGCCTTGATAACCATGCTCGGGCAGGGAACTGACAAACGGCCCTTTCGTGTAGCGGAACTGGTCGCGTCCATACGGGCCCGCTAGTTGACGATCGATATAAACAACAACACCAGCTTCGGATGCGCCGGGTCCACTTTCATCGCTCGGAAATATCCGTTCGCAGGCGGCGGATATCGTCTGTGCCTCGGTTGCGGTGAAGAATCGTAAGGGAATGTGCAACGTGCCTTTGTCGGGATTCGTTCGTATCGGCTGGCCGGCCAGGGTGTACCAAAGTGATCCCCCCAAAGCGGCCGCGGGTATCGCCAGAAACTCGCGACGCCTCACGCTAGTGCTCCGGGGTGTTTTAGATACTGATCGATCAGCGCATCAGCCGCCCTGTAAGTAACAGCCAGCACAGTGAGAGTCGGATTGACCGACGCGTTTTGCGGAAATGACGATGCCCCCACAACCCAAAGATTGGGAGCATCCCAGTGTTGAAGCGACGTGTTAACAACACTGTTTGCACGCGTCGTACCCATAATGGCGCCGCCTTGCAGGTGCGTGCTCTGGTACTGGGTAACTGTATAGGGATGGACCGGCGGCGCGGCAGCGTGGGCCGCTGCTCCTATTTCCCTTGCAATGTTTTTAAAAATGCCATACGAAAACTGGCGTTGCCGCTGTTCGTGATCTGTCCAATCGAGAGTTAGACGAAGCAAAGGATCGCCGAATTTATCTGTGTAGGTCGGGTCCAGGTCCATGAAATTTTGTCGATACGACATATGCTCGCCAAACAGAACGATCGTTCCTACCTTGTCGCGCCAGGTCAAGGCTGTTTTCTTCCATTGCGAGCCCCAGTTTGATGGGACAGCGCCGGGCGGCAGAGTGTCAAAGGACTGGATCGGCCTGTTGCCGGTGCTGATAGCCAGAAGTGATCCCCCGCGCAGAATTCCCTCAGTGCCCTTCAATGCCTGGTCTCCGTCAAAATCTGAGATCGCAGTGCCCAAGGCCCCCGTACCCATAAAAGCGTTCATGGGGTGGTCGAAAAACAGGTTTAGCTTGGTCATAATCTGGTGCGTCAGATTCTTGCCAAGCGTTCCTTTGCCGGAAGCCGGATCATACGGAGTGCCGATGCCGGATAGGGACAGGAGCCGCACATTACTAAGCGTGAACGATGCCAGTATGACCACGTCCGCCGGTTGAAAAACCTCCTCACCCGCTTCGTTGGTGTACTGTACGCCTGTCACGCGCTGACTCTCTTTGACAAGCCGTCGTACCCAGCTTCCGGTTCGCAGTTCGAAATTATTCCGCTGTGAAAGTAGCGGCATCAACGTATTCGTCGGCTGTGCTTTCGCACCAATCATGCAGCCGAAGGTTTCGCAGTAACCGCAATAGGCGCATCCCGGACGCGAGATGCCATCCGGATTGCGGTAGGCCTCGCTAAGGGTCGCGGCGGGGACTGGATATGGATGATAGGACAGTTTCTTTACGCTCTCTTCAAAGAGAGTCATGAAATACGAGCGCTTCAGCGGCGGCGTGGGGTACTCGAATTCACGGCGGCCTTCGAATATGTTTCCACCGTCTATCAGCTTGCCGCGTAAATTTCCCGCTTTGCCGCTGACACCCATCATGCGTTCTACGCGCCAATAATAAGGCTCTAACTCCTCGTAGCTGATACCCCAATCTTGAACAGCGAGGCTTTCCGGCAAAACCGTTGCGGGATAGCGCTCCTTCAAATGCGATGCCAGCCGAAAAACCTCCGGAGAATAGCGAAATGAATTGCCGTTCCAATGCTCGCCTGCGCCTCCGACGCCTGAGCCGGGCAGAAAAGATCCATATTGACGTACCGGCACGCTCGGGTTCTTAGCCGAATGCCTGTGTGTAACGGTCTCGTCTGCAATGTTCTGCATGAACCGCAGACGAATTGAGTAGTCAAGTTCGTCCATTGTGGATGCATAATCTTTGGTTCTATGCATCGGACCGCGTTCCAGCACCAACACGTTAAGCGAGGTCCGGCGCGTAACCTCCGCGGCCATCGCCAGACCAGTCCACCCGCCGCCGACAATAACAACGTTTACCGGCTTTAGACGCTTCACAGGATAGTTGCTCTCTTGATCCAGGTCATTCGAACGCCGGCAGCACTTTATTCAGTTCGGATTCGATTTCCCCTAATTGCTTCTTTACAACCTGATAGCGTTCTATCGAATCGCGGCCGATTTTTTGGTCCGCTGTGTTGGTCATGCCGTAAAGATACGTAATGTGCGTCTGAAGCTCCGGCTGGCTATAACGGATCGGCGGAGTAATGAGGCGTGCCGCTATATCGTTCAAACTGGCGACTTGCGCCGCATCCGCCTGAGCGCTCCCGGATTTCACCTTCGCTTGAGCGGCGCGCACGCGAGCCACTGTCTTATTCACTTCGCTGACTAGATCACGCACCTTCATGTTGTGATCGAACTGCTCCTGCAGGTCTGCTGTGGTCACGCCCGTTTTTGTAATACGAGGATCTTCGATGATGACCAGCGGCTGAGTGGACGTCCAGGAGCCAACCGTTAGCTTCACCGAATATTTTCCGGGCACCGCAACCGGGCCGTTCGGGCCCTCGGGCCGCGCTGCGCTCTGCCAAGGTCCCGGGTACCGCAAATCCCAAGTGAAGCGGTGCATGCCTGGAGTCTTGTCGAGACGCACGGGAGCCGCGCGGAAACGAAAACCGCCTTCTTCCTCCTCGAGCCCTCCCGTTTCAGCCTCACGGTTGTTCCGCCCACCCGCGGCTGCTTCGGCACTCGAGAACTTACGGACTGTCTTGCCTGCGCCATCCTCGATCTCGATTTGAATATCTCCTTCGGGAGCTTTGCCGAGGTAGTAATCGATCATCGCCCCCACCTGAGGATATTGCGGGCTTGGGCCATTACGCCCCAACCCTGGAATTGCGCCGCGCGCCGGCATTCGAACGGCTTGCCGTGGCCGGTAGAGAAACGCATCCGCCTCCATCGTCTTTGCGGTCACTTGATGCAGTGGCGTGAGATCGTCCAGAATCCAAAACGATCGGCCTTGCGTGGAAAGTACTAAATCTCCATGTGCAACTTTGATATCCGTCACGGGTGTGACGGGCAGGTTCAACTGAAACGACTGCCAATGCGCACCGTTATCAAAAGAAACATAAATGCCGAATTCCGTGCCGGCATAAAGAAGACCTGCACGATCCGGATCTTCCCTCACCACCCGAGTCGGCTCATCCTTCGCAATTCCGTTTGAACCATCCGTCAGGCGTTTCCAACTCTTGCCGAAATCGTCAGTGCGGTAAATATACGGCGCAAAATCGCCGAGTAGATAACGATAGATCGCAACGTATGCCGTTCCCGGATGGTGTGGACTGGCATCGATGTTCTGAACTCTTCCCCCTGGCTCTAAGTCCTTCGGAGTGACGTTGGTCCAGGTTTTGCCGTCATCGCGCGTGACGTAGACCAGCCCGTCATTCGATCCGGTCCAAATCAATCCTTTCTGAATAGGAGATTCACGAATCGCGTACAGCGTGCTGTAAACCTCTTCCCCTGTCGCATCGCGCGTAATGGGTTCGCCGCTCGGACCCTGACCCTCTGGAGGATTGGCGGTGAGATCGGGACTGATCTTTTCCCATGTAACGCCGAAATCGCGTGTTCGATGAAGATACTGTGAGCCGTAATAGGCGGTGTGCGGCTCATTGGGTGACACTTCCATGGGCGCGACCCGCTGGAAACGGTAGATCAGAGTTCCGCCGCCATTTCCATATAGCGATTCTGCCCCCACCCAGTACTGTTTTTCGTCGTTCGTGTTCAGGTCTTGAACGCTGAACTGTCCTTTGCACCCGCCATATACGATTTGCGGGTCCGTGTTATCGGGAATGATCGGACCGGTTTCACAGCCAGGTCCATCTCGAAATTCCTGTCCATTTCCTAGTGGCAGACTAGGCGCAATAACGGTTGTGTTGTCCTGCTGGGCGCCATAAACACGATAGGGAAATTGGTTGTCGACAGCGACTTGATAGATTTCCGCGGTGGGTTGATTGGTCTGGGTGCTCCAGGTCCGTCCGCCATCAAGCGAAACATTCGCTCCGCCGTCGTTGGCCTGAATCATGTAGTTGGAGTTCTTTGGATTGATCCAGACATCGTGATTATCGCCGTGCGGCACCGGGCTCGTTCGGAACGTCTTGCCGCCGTCGGTGCTTTTGTACCAACCCTCATCGCCCACCCAGACAATATCGGGATTATTGGGATCGACCCCCAGCGTTGTGTAATAGAACGGCCGCGTAATCAGATTGCCTGAGCCATTGATCAACGTCCATGTGGCGCCCGCATCTTCAGAACGATACAAGCCGGCGCCCGGTTTCGCCTCGATAAGCGCATAAATCCGATCCGGTTTAGCCGCCGAAATGGCGACATTGCTGCGCCCAAACAGGCCCGTGGGCAAGCCGCCGCCCAACTTAGTCCAGTGCTCGCCGGCGTCGGTACTTTTATAAATGCCGCCGTCTTTAGAGCCACTGATGATGGTCCAGGGTTTGCGTTGCCCGTGCCACATGCAGGCGAACACTACGTTGGGATTTCCAGGCTGAATCTCAAGATCCGCTGCGCCAAGTTCGTCTGTCAAAAACAACGCCTTTTTCCATGTCTTCCCGCCATCAGTGGTCTTGAACACACCGCGATCTGGATTCGGAACAAAGGGATCGCCTAACGCGGCCACGTAAACAATGTCGGAATTGTTCGGGTCCACCCGCACGGTGGCGATCTGCCCTACATCGCGAAGCCCAATAAAGGTCCAAGTCTTTCCTGCATCGGACGATTTGTAAATGCCGCGACCAATAGAGACATTGCTGCGGATTTTTGAGGAGCCGGTACCCGCATAGACAACATCCGGATTCGAGAGCGACACGTCAAGCGCGCCCATCGATGCCACGGAAAAATAACCATCCGATACGTTGACCCAGGTGTGCCCGGCGTCAGTAGTCTTCCAAACGCCACCGCCCGTTGAGCCCATATAGAAGGTCATTGGCTGCGACGGCACCCCGGTCACGGCAGTAACCCGTCCGCCGCGTTCCGGCCCAATCATGCGGTAGCGCATCCCCGACCAAAGCGCCGGCTTGTAAGCCGCATCTTGCGCCCCAGCGGCTTGCTGAAGTGTCAGCGCAAACAGAATTGCGCTTGCGAGGCGGATTGAGTTTCGTTTCATATCGCGTAGGAGTTTCCCCGTCATGATAAAACGGCCCAAACTTAATAGCCCACCGGATTGCGGCACCAATACGAGATCATAGTTCGTTTAACAGCGTGCACGATGCCATCGGACATTAGCCAACATGGCTACTCTATCTTGTTCATCCTGGTTCTTGCGGAGGCCATAGGGCTTCCGTTGCCTGCGGCTTTGGCGTTACTGGTTGCAGGCGCCAGCAGCGCAAAAGGTTCACTACACTTAGGCGCCGTTCTGCTGATATCTTTTGTTGCGTTCCTGTTGGGTGATGTAGTGTTGTTTCTGCTTGGCTACCGGACAGGCTGGTGGCTGCTCGGTATCTTGTGCAAACTTTCCATCAATCCGGAATCTTGCATTTTCAGATCGGCTGAATCCTTCCGCCGGTATGGACGAACCATGCTGGTGCTGGCAAAATTTGTGCCCGGAATCAACAGTCTGGCTCCTCCGCTCGCCGGCAGCATGAATATGCGCTTTATACAGTTTTTGGGGTTGGATGCCGCCGGGGCATTGTTATATGTAGCTGCGTGGTGCGGAGCGGGCTTCCTGTTTAGCGACTTTCTCGCTCGACTCACGAACGGGTACCAGGCAGGCAGTCGCATTCTCTTGTGGCTTGTTGCGTGCGCGGCCGCGGTGTATTTCGGCTACCGCATCTGGCTACTGTTAAAAGCGGGAGCGCTCAGCTATGTGCCGCGTGTTTCGGCATCCGAAATCGCGCGGCGACTGTACTCGGACCATTTGCATGGCGACATGGTGGTGTTCGACGTTCGCAGCCACGGCTATTACAGCAGGAAGGCTTCGCGCATCAAAGATTCCGTCCGCCTGGAACCAAACACTATTCTTCAGCAACTCGACACTTTACCGAAGGACAAAGAAATAATCCTCTACTGTACCTGTCAGCGCGAGGCGACAAGCCTTCAGGTGGCCCGCATTTTACAACAACATGGATTCAGATCGTCAGTGATAAAAGGCGGACTGCGCGCGTGGAAGAAAGGCGGTTTCCCTTTGGAAACTGTCCCGGCCGAAGACGTCGTGCTTATGCCGACGTTCTAAATACGCTCCGGCGCGGGACAGCGCTCCGAATCTATTTTTCGTTATTGTCCTTTGGCTTGTTTAGCAGCATTCTTTTCAGACTTGTTCAAGTTCTTTGCTAATTCAAGGTGTTGTTGCAAGGTAGGTAAGGTCGTCGATGCAAAGGCTTTCACATTCGGATCGGCGCCTCCTTGCGCTTCCGCGTTAAAGTCCCGTACATCCGTTTGATGATCCTTCACCGCCTCCTTGGTGTAAGCTTTGTCGAAGTCGTTGCCTGAAAGCTTGGAAAGCTTATTAATCTCGGCTTGATGTTTGGAATCGAGGGCATCGGGAACCGGTATGTTTTCTTTACTGGCCACCTGCTTTAATTGATCGTTCGCTTTCGTATGATCGTCAACCATCTTCTGTGCGAATTGTTTGACTTGATCATTGGAGCTTTTCTGAACGGCAAGTTTGCCCAGTTCCACTTCACTCATACCACCCAGGGCAGCTTCTTTGACAAACTTCTTGTCATCCACTCTGGTGGGCATCGTCTCGGGAGTATTTGAGCCCATCGGGTTATTTGCACCGGCTGTTTGGCTCGGAAGAGTTGGAGGCGTAGATGGAGTTTGTCCGCCGGGCATACCCGCCGGATTTTGCGCGGCCGGATTTTGCGCGAATGCCAAGCTCGAAGGTTGAAAACCTAGGAAAGCGCCCGCGCAAACAAAAGTTAAAAGCACCTTTCGTGTCATCAGTAGTCTCTCCTCTAACAAGTGAGACACGGTGACGCAGTAGGCGTTTCCCCATCCGAGGGGCATGCAACTTCACTAGTGGGGCATGCAACTTCACTAGTGATTTAGTGTGATGAGATTTCTTACAGGGGCGGGTGCGCCATACGCCTCAGGCGCCTCTTCGCTGTGGCCAGCGCTTTTGCATGTAGGAGCGCAGCCGCAGGATCGCCTGGGATTTGAGTTGCGAAATCCGGGATTCGTGAAGATCTACGATTTTCGCAATCTCGCGCAACGTCATCTCTTCGTAATAGTAGAGAGAAAGGACGGTGCGTTCGAGTTGTGGCATCCGATCGATCGCTTCGGCGAGTAGCCGCTCCAACTCTGCGCGCTCGACGATCTGCGAAGGCCAATCTTCGTCCGAATCCGCCAGATAACGAAGCAGATCGCAGCCGTCCTCTTCGGTCCCGGCGTTTTCCAGGCTCCCCAGCGTTAGCCCTCGCACCTCGGAAAGCCACTCTTGATATTCAGTTATCGAAAGCTCCAGCCGGGCCGCAATCTCTTCTTCCGTCGGCATGCGGTGGTGTGTCTGTTCGAGTGCCGCAATAGCGGCCTCAATCAGCTTGGCTCGCTTGCGTTGCTGGCGGGGAGCCCAGTCCAAACCTCGCAAACTGTCGAGGATGGCGCCTCGTATCTTGTATTCGGCATACGTCTTCAATTTGACGTCGTGGCTGGCGTCGTAGCGGTCGATTGCGGCAATCAGCCCGACAACACCGGCCGAGATGAGATCGTCCAGGCTTACCGAGACAGGCAGCCGCTCGTGAATCCTTCGCGCTATCAGCTTTACCTGAGGTAAGTGTTCAAGGATCAGCTTCTCCCGTACATCCGCCGCCACGGGCGCCGTTTCCACGATCTTCACGTCTTCACGCGCAGTCATTCCAAGCCTCGTTTATTACCGTCTGCTGCCAGTAGCTAATCTGTGCTAGAGAAATATTCGGTCAAGTTGGCCGCAAACTTCACCCTTTTGCGTTCGGGGTTTGCCTGAGCACATTGCCCTTACCGTCTCGGGTGCTTAGGACTAAGCAACCGGTTTTCAGACGCTGCGTTTTACGCTAAGATCTGCTAAAAGGAAAATAGGTGAGCAAGGTACGTTCCTCGCACAATCAAATCGAACGGTTTCGCGCCGCGACTCTCGAGGGGCGGAACGGCGAAAAGAACTTACCGCCGGAAATTGACGAGGAAAATCTGCGCTCCATTCGCCAGACACGCATAAATGAGTTGCGGCGGCGGATTTTGGGTGGCACCTACTGTACGACAGCCCAGGAGATTAGCGCCGCTCTCATCGACAAACATTTGAAACGCTAAATCATTAGCCACACGCAAGCAGAAAAGATTTTGTCCGCCTATACCCAAAGGCCCCTGACGATCGTTGCAATGTGAGCCTTCAGACTTGTGAGGATTGGCCGATAGGAGCAATATATGGCCCCTTCCGTAGGAGACAAGCGCACCTACGAACGTACCCGGCTCCGGGGGAGCATCGAATTTACCTGGGTGGATCCGGACGGCAATGCGTGCAGTGCCCTTGGAAATTGCATTAACATCTCGCCGACTGGTCTGTGTGTCGAGTTGCCCTGCGAGATTCCTGTAGGCGCGCAATTGGAAGTTCGTACGAAGACAGTGGACCTTCCGGGACCTCTAACCGTGCGTAACTGCCGCCGATGCGGCCCTTGGTTCAGAATTGGCCTTCAATTCGCGAACCTTCTCATCGACAGCGAAAGATTTGGCGCTAACAAAGCGGGCATGAGCCTGCGGGATCGCTGGCGCGGCGCGGTGTAAGCGCCGCGCCGCAGTGTAAGGTTGGTTGGCGCAGTGTACGCGCCGCGCCGCAATGTAAATTGTTGCGAAGTAGTCCGCGCACGAGTCTGTATTAGCAAGGTGAAGTTGGCCCGCTGCTAATCTGTGCATGCTTTCTTTTGGACTATTGCTCTCATCGCAATCGTGTTGCAGGGCCTTTCCTTGTTTTTGGCCCTCTTTGGACCCGATCTTCCATACAGTGTCGGTGACTCGCCCGCTGCGCCCATCGACAGTCCTGAGTTTTGTAACCTCCTTAATTTTTTAACCGAAGCGAAACTGCTCCACGGCAACCGTATCGAGGTGCTTACCGATGGGCCTTGCTTTTATGACGCAGAATTGGCCGCTATAGCCAACGCTCGTCGAAGTATTAACCTCGAAGCCTACATCTTTCATCGGGGCGACATCGCCCGGCGCTTCGCCCATGCCCTTGCTGAACGCGCCAGGGCAGGAGTTGAGGTGCGTGTCACGCTCGATTACATCGGCAGTTTCAGCACCACCCTTTCCTATTTGAAAGAGCTTATCGACGCCGGCGGCCGTGTCGAGTGGTATCACTCTCTCCGGCCCGATCTGCTGCTGCAACTCAACAATCGTACACACCGGGAGTTGCTCATCGTTGATGGATGCACCGCCTTCATCGGGGGCGCTGGTATCGGTGACTGGTGGTTCCGGGATGGCGTCCGCGGTAACCGTTGGCGCGATATGATGATGCGCGTCGAAGGTCCCTCAGCGCCTGCGCTGCAAGCCGTCTTCGCGCAAAACTGGCTGCGTGTCTCCGGTGAAATCCTCACTGGTGATGAATACTTCCACCTGCCTCACGAGACTGACCATTCATCGGCGCTTGTCGTCGGCAGCACGCCCGCCGCGGGCGCGACCCAGGCCCGCATTCTGTTCCAGTTGCTGATCTCATACGCGCGCAAATGTATCTATATCTCTACGCCCTACTTTCTGCCCGATCGTAGTGCCCGCCAAGCCATTGCCTTAGCCGCCCGGGAACGCCACGTCGAAGTGAAAATCCTAACTCCTGGCGACAATAGCGACCAGCGTCTTGCGCGCGCATCCAGCCGCCACCTCTATGGATCTCTTTTGAAAGAGGGTGTAAAAATCTACGAATACCGGCCATCCATGAATCACACCAAGGCCATGATGATCGATGACTGTTGGGTTGTCGTCGGATCGACCAACTTCGATTACCGCTCCTTTGCCATCAACGATGAAGTGAACATCGCCCTGCTGGATCCCGTTTTGACGCGCCGTGTCGCGCAGAACTTTGAGCGCGATCTCTCCAACAGCAACGAAATCACCTATGCGGATTGGCGAAAAAAATTTCGCTTCCGCGTATCGGAACGCTTATTCTCTCTGCTTGAACGCCAGGAATGATCCGCTTCCGCGTTGCAACTTACAACGTTCATAAATGCAAGGGCGTCGATTTCCGGGTCAGCCCAACCCGCATCGCCGCCGTGCTGCGCGAAGTGAAGGCTGATATCGTCGCGGCGCAGGAGATTCTCCAGTCGCAAGCCGAAGCGATCTCGAACGAACTCGAAGTCCCGCTTACATTTGGGCCCGCTCGCCATCACGCCGGCGAGCCATACGGGAATGCTGTCTTTACTTGCTTTCCCGTCGTCTCTTCGGAAACATACGATCTCACAGTTCGAACACGGGAACGTCGCCAATGCCTGCGAGTATCTTTACGGCTGTCCACCCACCAGCCGCTTCATTTCTTTGCGGTTCATTTGGGCACGTCGTTTTTTGAACGGCGCGAACAGGGCCGCCGGCTTGCATCTTCTGAAATCCTGGCGCGAGCCGAGATAAAGGACGCGCGCATTCTCGCCGGCGATTTCAATGAATGGACACGCGGCCTTGCTTCGCGGCTCTTCGGCGAGCATCTTCGCAGCGCCGACGTCGCATTCCATCTCAAACGCAGGACTACCTACCCCGGTGTGCTTCCATTCCTGCATCTTGATCACATCTATTACGACCCCGTCTTTCACCTTCGTGGAATGCAGTTACATCGAACGCGCTTGGCGCTTCTCGCTTCTGATCATTTACCGCTGGTCGCGGATTTCGAAAGTGTGGAAGCCATGGAACTCCGAATTCCCCTGCGGGCTCAGTAGGAAAATAGTCGGTAAGCACAACCGATGCAAGCTCTCGCTCAAGCCATACGTGCGCTGAAGAAAACACCAGGACTCAGCTTGTTGGTCGTGTTAATTCTAGCCATCGGCATAGGAGCAAACACTTCGGTCTTCACGCTGATCAACGCCGCGCTGCTTAAGCCGTTGCCCTACCGCGATGCCGCGCACCTTATGTCGGTTTCGACGATTGACCGAAGCGGTGGCACAACGAACGGCTGTCTATCGTATCCGCATTTCCAATTGCTAGCCGGTCGCAGCCGGTCGTTCTCTGAAATCGCGGCATTCACGAATGAGACGTTCAGTGTTTCCACGGGTGCTGCTGAGCCCATTGAATCGCAGGCCGCGCGAGTCTCCTGGAACTTTTTTGCTGTTTTGGGCGTTGCGCCCGCGATTGGACGAGCGTTCACGGCAGAAGAAGGTAACGCCGGCGCCAAGCCGGTAGTTATGATCAGCAACGCCTTCTGGCGGCAGCGTTTTCATGGAAACCCAAGTGTGATCGGCAAGCTGATTGATCTTGATTCAAAGCCCTACACAATCATCGGAGTCGTCCCGCCTTCGTTCCAGTTCGGATTATTGGGAGACGACATTAACATCTGGACGCCGCACATTGATGAGCTAAATCTTGCCTCCACCCAACAAATCCAGGGCGGCACATGTTACTTGGATTCCGTCGCCCGGCTTGCACCGGGAATATCCATCGAACAAGCTCAAGCCGAAATGAAGGTCTTGGACCGGGTGTACGTGCGCGACTTCGCAAAGATGGGCGACGCCGATCCGAAGCGGCCGGTCGAAGTCACCCTATTAAAATCCAAACTTGTCGGCAACTTCCGATCCATTTTCGTTGTGCTCGCCGCTGCGGTCGGCCTGGTGGCCTTCATCGCTTGCGCCAATGCCGCCGGATTGCTGCTGACGCGCGTTCTGCGGCGGCGCAGAGAAGTGGCAATTCGCATTGCGATGGGGGCGGCACGTAAGCAATTATTGAGTCAGTTCTTAACTGAGAGCGTCACGCTCGCGCTACTCGGCGGAATCGTGGGCGTCATTCTCAGTCTTGCTGCTACTCGTTTGTTGGTCCGTCTGGCCGGCGACACCTTGCCGCGCATGGCGGAGCTGCCTGCGGGAATCGACCTGGTGGTGCTGGCCTTCGCGTTTGCGCTCTCCATCTTATGCGGTGTGCTGTGCGGCCTCGCACCCGCGCTACAGTTTTCCGCTGCTAACGTAAGCGCGAATTTGCGCGAAGAAGGGCGGGGAACCGCTGGTGCTCGCAGCCGCAATTTTTCTCGTAATCTTCTGGTAGTCGGGCAAATTGCAATCACTTTGATCCTGCTGGTTGCCGCCGGCCTCTTAATTCGGAGCTTTATTTTACTTGAAACTCAAGCGCCCGGTTTCAACTCGCGAAATGTTCTCACCATGAGCATCGCTTTGCCGCCATCCAAATACGTCAAGCCCGAGCAGATGACCGGCTTTTTCGACCAACTTGTCCGCCGCGTTAGGACTCTTCCCTCCGTCGAGGCCGCGGCTGTTTCCTCCGCCCTGCCCATCAATGTTGCAAGGCTCACGCCCATTTGGGTGGAAGGCCAGCCCCAGCAGCTACTGCCGGAAAGACCTATCATTATCGTGCAGGCCTACACTGCCGGCTACTTGCGTGTGATGCAAATACCTTTGAAACGCGGCCGGTTCTTCAATGATTTCGATAGGCGCGACAGCTTGCCCGTTACA
>DASREJ010000045.1:0-15056 GCA_035652115.1 Bryobacteraceae bacterium | reverse complement strand
TATTTGTCCGATTTCGATTCACGCTTCACTCCGGGCGGGCAAAGCCGCTTTCGAAAGCTCGCCCCACTTGATCCGAAATCTCGAAGAGTTGGAGCACCCACTGATATTCTTCTAGAACTCGATGGATTGCCAAGGCCGAGTGCAGAGCAGATCGAATTGATGAGTTGTTTATCGAATGGATAGCCTAAGAGCAACCGGCACGTCGACCGGTCTCAGATCGAGCATGCCTATAAAAATCGGACACGTGGAAGCGATCTTCCGGTATCCCGTGAAATCCATGCGCGGCGAACAACTGGAGGCCGCCACGCTGGGTTGGCACGGCCTTGATGGTGACCGGCGACTCGCGTTACGGCGAAACAATGACCGCAGCGGCTTCCCATGGTTGACAGCAACCAAGTTGCCCGAATTGCTCCTGTTTGCCCCGTATCGCCGCGACGACGGCGACGCAACAGACCTTTCGACACGCGATCTTCCTACGCATGTGCGCACGCCGGATGGCAAAGAAATGCCGGTATTCGGGGAGGAACTAGCCGCGGAAGTCGAGCGCAGGTATGGGGCTCCCGTGCAGATGACGCACTTGAGACACGGCATCTTCGATGACGCAAGTATCTCCGTGATCTCTATCGACACGGTCCGCGAGATTGAACGGCTCGCTGGGCTAGGGCTGGACGTGCGACGATTTCGCCCGAATGTGGTGGTTCGTTTACTCCAATCAGTTCCCTTCCGGGAGGATGAATGGTTGGGCGGTGTGCTGTCATTCGGGGACGGCGACGATGCCCCCGCTGTCTCCGTCACAATGCACGACGTTCGCTGCTCGATGGTGAACTTTGATCCCGATTCGGCGAGGCCTGCTCCGGAAGTGCTGAAGACCGTTGTTCGCGCGAACCAAAACAACGCTGGAATTTACGGTACGATCACTCGGACCGGTCGACTTGCCGTGGGACAGGCCGTAGTCCTTCATCGGGCGGACCGAATCTTGGAAGGCCCTTCTTTGAAGCAGGTCTAATGAAGTGCCGCAGAAGCCGGCTGTATCCAGTCGGTGATGTATCGAGAGATTGCCGGAAACTGTGCGGTGAGTACGCTAAAAACGGGAAGAGCGCCATACGCCAGCGCGCGGATGTAGAAATCCTTCCCGAGTTCTCCCTCGGCAGTGCCTGAAAGCCGGCTTAGAATGGGGTCGCGTTCCATCTGCGCGAATACGAGCAGAACCAGGCAGCCGCCGACAATCAGCCCAGCAGATAGCAAGTGAAAAATGGTTTGAGGCGCTTGGAAGCTAAATGAATTCAAAGCGCCGACCAGCAAGACGAAGCAGGCGACGCAACAGAGAAGCAGATTCTGCAATTGATGCAGCGCGTATCCGACATAGGCGGAGTAATGCAATGCCATGAATTTCGCCGCTTGCTCATATGCGTCAGTTGAAACAGAAGAGACTTCGTTTTTCACCGGGCTCGCCGCCACCGCTACTTGCGCGTGGGCGGTATGCGATTCCAACAGGAACGATTGAATTTTTCCTACGGCCGCTGTCAGGCTTTTCAATTGGCCTTGTTTGCCGGTTCGCACTGCGTCAAACACGTCTTCCGCGGCAGAGTGCGTTTTTGGTTCGGCCGTTTCGTTTGCTTCGTCGGCAGCCGCGACGCTGACAAACGGCAGTTTGTTTTTGCCCCAATACGGCCGCAAAATCTGCTCGCCTAAGGTTGTCGCGATTCTGCTGGCAGCGAGCCGGAATTTCTCGTAGGCGCAGATGAAATCCAAACGGCTTCCTTTTCCGCCATTAGGGCAGAGAAAGTTCTGCAGCGCGCCGATGTAGTCCTTTGTATATGCAGCCGGCGTCTTTTGTATGATCTCCAGGTTGTGAAGCGCAATGCAGCTATTGATGGCGGTGGCGAGCGACATCAGCTTGACTTCACGAATCCACACCGGCCCGCTGCCGCCGAACTCGGGCACACGCATGAAGTAGCGCCCAATCACTACGCTATTCAAATTCACCAGGAAGGCGCGAAGAAGACTCCAGCAGCGGCCAAATCTCAAGAAACTAACTAACGTGTAAAAGGCCAATAACAACAGCAGAAACTTAAGCAAAAGTGAGAACCCGATGGGTTCAAAAGAAGAGAGGCTTTCAGCCGGTAAAAGCAACCAGAGCGCCGCGATGAAGATGGCGGTAGCTGAGACCAACATCAGCAATCCTTCTAAACCCCGAGCGCCGAACGTGCTGATCAGCGCGTGTTCCAGCTTTTGCTTCAAGCTTCCGAACTCGTTGCAAAGCACTTCGTCAAAGACGGACGTGTCCAGATGCGGCTGCCGCCGGTCGCCCCAGGTGAAACGGCGCAGATGGAAGAACGCAAGCGAAAAAAGTCCGAACACCGCCAATGTTAACGGCCATATCGGACAAACGGGCGCCGATAGCGTGAGAGTTCGGAAGCACAGCATATAGCCGGGAGCGCCATTGTCGCAGCAGGCCCACCAAACATACAGCGAGCCGACGACTATGGCGAATAATCCCGCTCTCCAGATGAGCGACTGCCATGACACCGGCGCTGGAACCGGACACACGTCTAGCGGGCCGGCGCGGCAGACGCGCACAGGCACTACGGCCGCTACATAAAAGAAGGCGGTCAAGCAGGCAAGAAATGCCGCCACAACCACGAGTAAAGCCGGCATTCGAAGGCCGGTTGGCATGGTGTAGCGTATTCGAGCAACCAGCATCGGACAAAGCAAAAGTCCGTTTAGCGTGGCGAGTGATGCGAAACAGGAAAGCATCGCAAAGTAGCGGTAATGAAGAGTCTCGCTCATTGCGCGCTTTCGTTCGGGTGTATCCAGATCGCTTAGGCACAGAGCGCTCCACACCTGTTTGTTCGGATGTGTTTTTAGATAAAACAGCCGGAAGCAGAACGCGAGTGAGAATGTCGCTACCAAGGCGCAGAGTATGGTCCATCCGGGGGCCGCTCTCAGCAGGCCGGAAAGATAGTCCTTGGTTCGGTGCGAAGCGTCTGCCGGGTCAAACCATTGGGCCTTCTGGTGATTCACTTCCAGGGTCCTATTTACTTCACCGAAAAGATCCACTGGCATCCAGCCTCGCGGGCTCAATACCAGCAACCAGGCCGCGGAAAACGTATCTTCGGGCGCAGCTTCGAAAGGCTGATGAAATTCGTTGGCAGCACGGGTTCCGACAAGCGACAAAACGGCGTTGAATTCGCCAATCTGATCGGCGTTCGCGAACGTGGTCACGTCGTTTTCGAGTTCGGGGGAGGCGTTCCGATGAGTCATCTCAACGCCTTCTGGAAAAAGTGGGAACGGAGAAATAGCCATGAGGCCCGAGAGAGAGCCTCGTGCGGCCTCCTGGACAAAAAGCAGATCGGCGCCTTCGAGAACGATTCGAGTGTCCGGACAGTCTCGCGCCAAAACGTTTGCCAGAAAGAGCGTGTCAAAAACATTGGTAGCCGACAGGCTGACCAAGCGAATCGATCTGCGGCTGAGATAGTGCGCTATTTGCGCGAGCTCGCTATTTTGTGAGACCGGCGTATGGCCGGTTGAGAAGGTGGGAAACGAGTCTTCGCCCGATTGGCTGTCTTTCAACGAAAAATCGACGGCCGGAGTTCTTGTTGTCTCAGCCCCGGGCGACTCCGCGAATGCGGTGTCGTTATACATGTTTCGAAGCTGCGCGATATCGCGCGGGTATCGATATGTAACAGGAGGCCCGTCGGCAATATGCACGTGCAGCTGCGGAGCGGTATAAGAGAAGCCGGTTTCGTCCTCGACAAGCTCCGCCGTCTCTTCCGGGCGGAGTCCAAGTTTGTGGACCAAGCGCAGAAAGTGTTCGTGAAAGGAAGTGCTGGGAAGCGCCGAACTGTGGAACGTGATGGACGGATGCCCGGGTCTTACCTTATCGATGGCGAACCCTTTGGAATTTAAGTCGACTAACATGGCGCGCGCGTAGTCGGAATTGGAAACATCCCCGGAACGCACTTCGAAATGATGCGTGCCCGGCGTCTCTTCAAGAAGTCGAGTGAGAGACAAGAACGAACCCGAGAAGTTCGGTCCCGCAATCAACAGATCGTTTGGTCTCTCGGAGCCGAGACCGAAAATGGCTTGTCGAGCCAGTTCGAACTGAAAGCCGTTAATGCCCGCGGTGGGCGTTTCGCCGACGATAAAGATCAGCAGAAGCCGGTCGACATCCTTGGAGTACGGCATGAAATGCGGCCGAAACACGATCAGCCCCGGCAGTTTTTCTAAATCCAGACCGGATGAATTCGCATCCGCAGATTCCGCCTTCTCTTCAGCCGCCTTAGCGGTCCAAGGGAGCCATTGCGTTGCCAGTTCATAGCCGGAGCGAAATGCAGCCTGCTGAATTACGTCCAAACACCGGTCTGTCTCCATCGCCATGCGGGTATGCAGTGGATCGGGCACAGTCGCAATTAGGGAGCGAACTTTGTTTGTGTTGAACGCTGGCGGCAAGCCGTAAAGAGCTAACAGCTTGTCTTGCGAGCAATCATTGGAACGTAAATCGAGGCAAGCACCATAATCGACGATTTTCTTGCTTGGCTCTGAGTGAAAGTATTGTTGGGTCGCTCGCCAAGGTCCTTGTCGCGCAGCGGTGGGCACTTCCGAATTCTTGGCGGGTCTCGACAGCGCCGGCATCGCTTGCTTTTCAGCCGGCGGCGGTGACGGACGGCGGTCGCCCGAACTTCCAAACGTGTGTACAAGGACGGCAACAAGAGCGAGAATACCGGCTGAAGAGCCGATCGATTTTCCCATTTCTTACCCCCTGAATTTAGAAAATACCGGCATTAACGAATGCAAATGCAATCGCGCTACCGATTGTTTTTGCATCGTTCAACGCTGCTTCTCTTAACGTTGGAAAGCTTTGCGGCACGGCGCCGGCATTACTTATGAACAGGAAGGATAATACTAACTTGCCAATTAACAGTAATAAGAAATGATTCTTCCGGCCTGCGTGTCAGTTTATAATCCCACAAATGAGCTACCCTAGACGAAGACTTTTTGGCAGCTTGGCCGGCCTTGCCGCTGCCAGACTCGCAACCGCTGGGCAAACGGCGGGACCTTCGGGCGTCCCACACGCGCTTCCTGAATATGCGCTGGCTCAGAACTATCAGTCGCTAAAACAGTCCAGTTACGATCAGACGGGCGGCAACGACGATCGTTGGCCGTTGGCCCCAGGCGAGACCAAGGATGTATTCAGCGCAAATGGTCCTGGAGTCATCTCGCACATTTGGTTCACTATCGCAGCGCCCAACACCTATCATCTGAAAGAAATCGTGCTCCGCATATTTTGGGACGGCAATCCGAAGCCTAGTGTCGAAGTGCCGGTCGGCGATTTCTTTGGCTTGAACTTAGGAATTTACAACGTCTATCAGTCTGCATTCCTCAATTGCTCATCGGTCAAGGCATTGAACTGTTACTTTGCTATGCCGTTTCGCAGGTCGGCTCGGATTGCTGTGACTAATGAAGGATCGTCGGCGGTAGGAGCCTTTTACTCAAATATTGATTATCAACTGGCGCCTGAGTTACCCGATCGCGCGCTCTATTTTCACGCCCAGTATCGCCAGATGACGCCTAACATTGCGGTCAAGTACGCTCCAGGCGCGAAAGAACTCAACCTATACGGAAAGCAGAATTATGTCTTCATGGAGACAAAAGGCTCCGGGCATCTGATGGGCGTGACACTTGGCGTTTTGCAGAACGCCGAGCGGTGGATGGGCGAAGGAGACGAGATGGTTTTCGTCGATGACGACTCGAAACCAATTATCACTGGAACCGGATCGGAAGATTATTTCTGCGGTGCGTGGGACTTTGGCGGCCGCGATGCCGCGATACCGTTCGCACATCTTTATAATGGTGCGCACTACATTTCTTCGGGCGAACGGATTGGCGGCCGTTACTGTCTCTATCGCTGGCATGCAGACAACCCGATCACGTTTCGACGCAGCTTGAAACATACGATCGAGCACGGTCATGCGAACGATCGTGCCGACTGTTTCTATTCAACTGCGTATTGGTACCAATCTGAGCCTTTTACGGATTTTCCAACACTACCGGCAGTGACCGAGCGTGTTCCGACTATCAAGCTAAGTTCCCAAACATAATTAGATCCCGAACCGGTGATCGTCCCCGCTGGCCCAGAACCATAGCCTCCAAAAAATCGCTTGACGTTACTTTGTAGTCACGTTACTATATAGTCACGTGAGGATAATTCACTATGACAATTGATGATTTAAAACTGGATACTACGCAGAACATTGACATTAAAGCCGACATCGGAGATGTCTTTCGTAGCGTGCTGCATCGGCTTGGCGAAGGTTTTGCCAACCCACAGGGTGAATCGTTGCAGATGATCTTAGAGCAATGGCCGGGCGGTCGCTGGTTTCGGGATCGGGGCAATGGGATTGGTCACCTTTGGGGACACGTGCAGGTGATCAAGCCGCCGGTGCTACTGGAATTGAGCGGCCCTATGTTTATGTCCTATCCCGCGTTGAATCATATTGAAGTCAAGCTCGAACAACGGGCGGGCGGAACACATGTGGAGTTCCGTCACCGCGCCATCGGCTTCATTGATCCGTCGCACCGGGAGGGTGTTAGCAGCGGCTGGAAACATATGCTGGACAGAGTCGCCGAAGATTGCTCCGCGCACGCCGCCGCACAACGTGGCTAACGTGCCGGGCGATGAGTTCGACGCGGTATGGAAGGCGTTGTCCGACGCCACGCGACGCTCGATTCTCGACCTCTTGCGGCAGGGACCCAGAACGACGACCGAGATCGTCGAGGCCTTTCCGCACCTAAGCCGCTTCGGAGTGATGAAGCATATTGAGGTGCTCCGCGAAGCCAACCTGATTCACACACGTGAAGAGAGTCGCCAGCGGATCAACTCATTGAACGTCGTGCCGATCCGTCAAATTTATGAGCGCTGGGTGGGCCGTTTCGAAGAGTTGTGGACGAGTCACCTGCTGCGCATAAAAGAAGACGCGGAAGATAAAGCAGCAAAGGCTACCGGCACTCATGGCGCCGGAGCCCAAAGTAAGAAACGCCCGAAAGTGGACTAACTGTTAACCCTGCGCAGGCCAGTTACTACGGTGTGCCCGCGCATAACTCATAGGAGAAGCATATGTGCCCAGCTTGTATTACAAGCACAGCGGTAATAGTCGCCGGAGCCGGATCCACGGGAGGACTTCTGGCGGTATGTATCGGCAAGTTCAGAAAACTTTTTCACAAAGGAGAAACAAAATGGCAACAAGTAACGAGAAAGACAAGAGACATGAGAAAGGCCATCCCACGATGAACACGCCCCCGATTGTGTCGCAGCAAGAGTGGGACGCCGCGCGTCAGCAGATGCTCGTGAAGGAAAAGGCTCTGACTCGGGCCCGCGACGCCTTAGCGGCAGAACGCCGGCGGATGCCGTGGGTGGCGGTCGAGAACGAGTACGTATTCGAAGGACCCAAGGGCAAGGTCAGTCTGCTTGATCTGTTCGAGGGCCGCCGGCAATTGATACTTTATAGAGCCTTCTTCGAGCCAGGCGTCTTCGGCTGGCCCGACCACGCTTGCCGCGGATGCTCACTGGGCGCCGATCAGGTTGCGCATCTAGCTCACCTGAACGTCCGTGATACTACGCTTGCATACGCCTCGCGCGCATCACAAAAGGATATCGAGCGGTTGAAGGCCCGAATGGGTTGGAAGATGCCCTGGTACACCATTACAGACAGCTTTGATGCAGACTTCGGTGTCAACGAATGGCACGGCCACAACGTGTTCTTCCGCGACGGCGAACGAGTGTTTCGGACGTACTTTATCAACAACCGCGGCGATGAGGCGATGGGAACCACGTGGAGTTATCTGGATATCACGCCGCTCGGGCGTCAGGAGACTTGGGAGGACTCGCCCGAGGGTTATCCCCAGACGCCGCCATATAAGTGGTGGAACTGGCACGACAACTACGATGTAGAGGCCTCGCCCGACCAAAAGTGGATTGACATAATAACCGACCCTCAAGAAGCCGCCCGAAAGCGCGAGGCAGAGAGTTCCAAACCTGTGTAGCACGGTCGAGAACGATGAGACAACGGGTCTCCAAATCCATTGCAGACGATCAGTTTGTTGGCTTTGTACCTGTTGTAGCCCACGCCGACGACTTAGTGGCTTAAAGGCACGCCAGACCCGAAAGTTTCGGCTACTTAGTAAGAAGATTGTTTAAGGCTATGACGCGGCCCTCCGCATCGAACCAAACTTCGCCGCGCTCGCCCAGCATGATGCCAGTGTCGCGGGCGAACATATCGCGCGGTATCGCATCCTCGATGGCTTTGCGGTAGCCCGGAGTAAAGATCGCATCGTAATTTGTCATCAGTTGCTTACGGTTCTCGATCGTTATCTTTTTCTGATTCACGTAAACCGAAATCGGATAGCGAATCAGCGAAGTCACCGTCTCCTTATCGCCAGCAATCACTGCTTTTCGGAATCTTTCGGCCGCCCGATCAATGGCCTCATCATCGTCTGCACCCGCGACTTCGTAACGGTGACCATGCGGGTCCGGCAGACCGCCGGCAAAGCGCAAATAAACAGGCAGCTTTTTCGACCCGTCGGCGTTCTGCCAACTACCGGCGATGATGTCGCAAGTCAAGTCGCCCTGCAGTTTGCCCCGCGGATCTTTGTCCTGAAACTCGCCGCTGATCTCGGCTACGGGCTGACCGGCGGCGTCTAATTCCTCTAATCGAATTTGTTTGCTATCAGTGATGGTTCCGATCAAACGGATATCCTTCAGGTGAGAAACATAGAAGTAATAGCCGGTAACGTTGCCGTCCCGCTGGGTTAACTCGAATCGTGCTCGATATGGACCGACGGTTCCGTCATAAGTCCAGGACCATCCGGATTGCCAGATGCGATCCGGACACACGGCCAGAGAAGAAAGCGGCAGTAGAGTCAACAGTAAGAAGATATTACGCATTCGTGCTTTCGTTTACTCATGCGATCGATGCCCATTATGGAGCCGCTGGCCGTTGGATTTTCGCAACCTAAAATGAACTCGTATTGTCGATTTTCAGCTGCGGCATCCGACTTTAACACGGAGGGGATACTATGGCATCCATAAACAAACCCGAACGGGATTTGACAGCTACTGAAACAGAAAAGGTTTCAAAGGGACGGCGCAGCACTGGATGGATCATCAGCGGCCTGATCGCCGCGTTTCTCTTATTCGACGTTTTCGGCAAATTCGCCAAACCGGCACAGGTCGTGGAGGCGTTCAAGCGGAGCGGTTGGCCGCCAGAATTGTCAGTGCCGATAGGGGTAATTCTATTGGCGTGTACCGTGCTCTACTTGATTCCGCGGGCTTCGGTGTTGGGGGCAATTTTGCTGACCGGTTATTTGGGCGGCGCGGTAGCAACTAATCTGCGGCTGGAAAACCCTCTGTTTACGTACACGCTAGTTCCGGTGTATTTCGGCGTGCTTATGTGGGCCGGGCTGTGGTGTAGGGAGCGGCGACTGGAGAGCGTGTTTCCCCTATTAAAATAGGGCGCCGGCTACGCGGCTATCAACTACCGTAAGGGTGCGCGCCGGGTAGTAAGCTCTTCTCATGACGTTCACGAAACGGCTAAGGGACGGTGTCCGCCGCGGCGAAATTACTTGTAGTGTTCGCATCTGGACGCGTCCCCATGTCACGGTCGGCAAGCGCTATCGTATGGAGGAAGGCGAAATCGAGGTGGATTCGATCACGCCCATCGGCTTACCTGACATTACTCCGGAGCTTGCGCGCGCATCTGGATTTCTGGGGGTCGTCGATCTGCTAAAAGTTGCCAAACACGGCAAGGGTACGAATATCTATCTGATTCGGTTTCACTTTGTGCGCGGCCGGATGAAGCGCCGGGCATCGGTCAGGAGCCGGTAAATGCCGTCTGGCATCAGCGTCCGTTCGATTAGCAAGGAGCGCCAAGCATGAGCAAAGTCAACCTCAAGGTAAATGGCAGTATGCATACGCTGGATGTCGAGCCGGACACGCCGCTGCTCTATATCCTGCGGAATGACGTCGGGCTGCAAGGCCCACGATTTGGTTGTGGGCTAGGTCAATGCGGGGCGTGCACAGTGATTATCAACGGAGTGGCGGTTCGTTCCTGTATCTTGCCGGTCTCTTCCGTCAAAGGGGAAGTCACCACGCTCGAAGGACTTTCTTCGAACGGCCGGTTGCATCCTGTGCAGCAGGCGTGGATTGACGAGCAGGTTCCGCAATGCGGGTTTTGTCAAAACGGGCAGATTATGACTGCAAAGGCGCTGCTCGATAAGATTCCGCAGCCGACGGATGCGCAGATTCGAGAAACCATGAACACGACGTTATGCCGCTGCATGACGTATTACCGGGTTCAGGCAGCAATCAAACGCGCGGCACAAACTATGTCCAACGGGCGAACTGCTTCCGCGGAGAAGGCGCGCGTATGACGATCTCCGGCGTAATTCCAAAACACATCGAAGAAGTGCTGAGCACGCATCGACGGGGCTTTCTCAAGAGCGCGGGCTTGCTTGTGGTGAGTTTCGCGACCGGCGGCGGCACTTTCGTTTCAGAGGCACTTGCACAAAACGGCAACGCGGCCCGAGAGGGTCCGTACCCCGATCCCGACTTTCGACAGCTCGATTCATGGATCGTCATTCACGAGAACAATACAGCCACCTTTTATGTGGGCAAGACCGATCCCGGCCAGGGAACAGGAACCAGTTTCCGACAATTGATGTCTGATGAACTCGACATAGCATTCGATCAGACTACTTGCGTCATGGGCAGCACGGACATTACGGTCGACCAAGGCGGATCGGGCGGTTCGTCGGCTATGGAGAGAGACTCCTGGCCGATGCGGCGTGCTGCCGCTGAAGCGCGCCGCGTACTGCTCGAAATGGCAGCGGACCATCTGGGCGCGCCGGCCGATCAACTTACTGTCAGCAACGCCGTGATTTGTCTGAAAGCCGATCCATCAAAGCGCGTTACCTACGGGGAACTGATTGCGGGCAAGAAATTCAATGTCAGGCTGACGGGCGCCAATGTGAACGCAGTTACCGGTATCGCAAAGGTGAAGCCGGTGCATGAACTGAAATACACCGGGCAGCCGATACAGCGCGACGACATTCCGGCCAAAGTGGATGGTTCCCAGAAATGGGTGGTCGATGTAAGGCTGCCGGGGATGGTTCACGCGCGCAATATCAAACCGCCTTTTGCATGCGCGAAGCTGACGGGCATCGATGAATCGTCAGTACGCAATCTGCCTGGCTTTATCAAGGTGATGCGCAAGGGCAATTATGTTGCGGTTGTATGCGAACGCGAAGAGCAGGCTATCCGCGCCGCTCGCGAACTTAAGACAACATGGGAAAAGCCGGCGACGGCTCCCTTCCCTGCCTCCGAAGATCTGTTTCACTATATGCGCGGCGCTACGCCCACTTCAGTTGCCGAACCGATTGTGGTGGGAGATCCCGATGCGGCATTTTCGAGCGCGGCCAAGGTGGTGGAAGCCGAGTACGAAATTCCGTTCCAGGGGCATACCGCATTTGCGGGCGCTGCCGCGGTGGCCGACCCTTCGAATGATCAGATGACGGTCTATTCGAACGACATGAAGTCTTATAGCATGCGGACTGGCGTGGCTGCGTTTCTCGGTATGCCACGGGAACGAGTTCGCGTTGTCTACATGCAAGGCCCACAGTGTTTCGGCCGAAGTGCCGCTGAGGATGCAGCTTGCGAGGCGGCATGGATTGCGCGTGAAATTGGACGCCCGGTGCGCATGCAGTGGATGAGGCAGGAGGAGACGGCGTGGGATACCAAGGGCCCGGCGTTTCTGGTGAAGATGCGAGGAGCGCTGGATGCCAGCGGACGGTTGGCGGGCTACGAGTACAGCGCCCGCTCGTGCGATTACAACCACGTCGGCTACAACGAGCACGACACCGTACTGATTGCGCAATTGATGGGAGCAAGGCGGGAGAAACCTGCTAACGGCAGTTCCGCGATGCCTTCGGATGTGTATGCGATTCCCCATCGCCGGATGGCCGGCGAAGTCGTCAGCCTACCGCTTGTTTGGGAGACACCAATTCGCACCGGCAATCTACGCGATCCGAATGGCCCGCAATCGACGTTTGGAGCGGAATCGTTCATCGATGAACTAGCGGCTGCAGCGAAAAGCGATCCGCTGCAATTCCGGATGGACATGCTGAAGGCGGCTACGATCGATGATGCCGGGTTCCGGCGCGCACGGTCCATCGCGGTTTTGAAGGCGGCGGCTGAAGCATATAGTTGGGATCCACGTCCTTCGCCCAAGTCACCCGGCAAGGAAGACATTCTAACGGGACGCGGCGTTGCCTACTCGTTCCGCGGACAGACAGTAGTTGCACAGATTGCGGAGGTGGAAGTCAATCGACGGACCGGTCACGTATGGGCAAAACGGATGGTGTGTGCTCACGACTGTGGTCTGATCGTCAACCCTCAGAGCCTTCGTCACACCATCGAGTGTGCAACGCTGCATGGGCTGAGCCGTGCGATTCACGAAGAAGTTCAATTCGATACGGAGAAGGTCACCAGCATGGACTGGATCTCCCACCCGACTCTCCGCCATAGCGACGTTCCGGAGCGTATCGATATTGTGCTTGTGAACGGCGATCCGAATCCGAACCGTTCCGACCTGCGCCCGTATGGAGCAGGAGAGGCGGCGATCAAACCGATGCTGGCCGCGATTGCCAACGCGATCTATGACGCGACCGGCGTTCGCATCCGCAGGGTTCCGTTTCGAGATGCGAGGGTACTGGCGGCGCTTAAAGCTGCGAAGATTTGACGGCGCGGCTCGGCCAGGTTGCGTAAAAGGCGAGACGCCTTGTGATACTCTCCTGAAAAAATGAAATCGGCGCTGCTGCTTGTCTTCCTCGCCTCACTCGCGTTCTGTCAGGAGACGTATGACGTCATCCTCTATGGCGGCAAGATCGTCGATGGCACCGGAAACCAGTGGTTTTATGGCGATCTCGCGATCTCCGGGGATCGCATTGCGAAAATTACCCGCGCCGGACTTTTGGATCAGGCGACGGCCAAGCAGCGGATTGATGTTCACGGCCTTGTTGTCGCGCCCGGCTTCGTGGATATTCAAGGTTCGCTCGGCGGCCCAGCGGTCAGCAAGATCACGCAAGGCGCGACGACCGAAATTGCTGGAGAGGGTTGGACAGAGGCGCCGGCCAACGATCTTACACGGGCAGGTGCGACCGGAGTCGGGCGAGATTCGGCACAAAAGAAATTTGACGGTCCGCACGGTTTCGATCTCATGCTGAGAGCCGCCGAAGAACGCGGTTCGGCTATCAACTTTGGCTCATACGTGGGTGCAACCACGATCCGGCAGTATGTGAAAGGGCTCGCGCCGGGTAAGGCCACTCCTGAAGAGATCCGCAAGATGCAGGAACTGGCCGATCTTGCGATGCAAGATGGCGCGTTCGGCATCGGATCGGCTCTCATTTATCCGCCAGCGACCTACGTCGACACCGATGAGCTGGTTGAGATCACGAAGCCGGTTGGCAAATATCGCGGCATCTACATCTCGCACATCCGTTCCGAGGCAGATCATTTTCTGGAAGCGCTGGATGAAGCGATCGAGATCGGCCGCAAGGCCGGTACGCCCGTCGAGATCTATCATTTAAAAGCCGCCGGCAAGCGGAACTGGAGTAAAGAAGCAGCCGCGATTCAAAAAATCAACGATGCCCGCGCGGCAGGGCAGGACGTCAGCGCGTGTATGTATCCGTATGTTGCGGGCGCGACCGGTCTCACGGCGGTGCTGCCGCCTTGGACTGCCGAAAACGGGAAGCTGTTTGAAAACCTCGCGGACCCCGCTACTCGCGAACGGATCAAACGCGAGATGGCACAAGAGAAAACCGATTGGGAAAATTTGGGCCAGTTGGCCGGACCTGAGGGAATTCTTGTTCTCAAGTTGGATAAGCCGGAAAATCAAAAGTACGTCGGCAAACGCATGAATGAGATTGCCTCGATGATGGGTAAGGATTGGCGCGATGCCGCCATGGATCTAATTCTGAGCGAGCGTACGCGCGTCGCGACCATGTACTTTCTGATGAGCGAAGACAATATCAAACTGCAGTTGCGGCAACCCTGGATCAAGTTTGGTCTTGACGCGGCGGGAGTCGATCCCGAGAAGATGAAGAATCAGTTGGCCCATCCGCGCGCATACGGAACCTTCCCGCGCATCCTTGGTCTTTATGTGCGCGAAGAAAAGGTGCTGCCGCTTGAAGACGCGGTCCGCAAGATGACTTCGGCTGCAACGCGGCGTCTCGGAATCCGCGACCGCGGCATTCTACAGGACGGCTTTTTCGCCGATATTGCGGTGTTTAATCCGGACACAGTCATCGATCGATCAACCTATGAAAATCCCAATCAGCTCTCGAGGGGCGTGGAATATGTATTCGTCAACGGCGTCGCGGTTGTGAAGGACGGGAAGGTGACCGGCGCCAAACCAGGCGTGGCCCTTCGCGGACCGGGATATCGCAAGACGAGCTGATGAACGGGAGCAGCCAGCAAAAAAGTCCAATCGAGATCGCACACGCTGGGGTTGCTCGTGAAGTTGCGATTGAGCTGGCCGGGAATTTAAGCAGCGATTTGATTTCGGCGCGTTGTTTCTTGCCCGCTTGCTAAGGCGCGCGGTTCTGTAGTGCTACGATTCGTAGGGCCAGTTTGGATCAATTCGCGTTCAAGCTTTGCTTGTAGGATGGACATCTTGAGTTTGTGCTGTTCGGCTTTGCGAGTTTCGTCTGATTCGCGACGGATTTCAGCAGCTTGTGAGCGAGCTTCTTTCGCTTCGCGGGCCTGCTGCGAAACGAAGCCAATTTGCTCCTTGCGCTTTTCGGCTCTGAGAGTTAGCAGGTCCTTGAGCGCGCGCTGAAAGAGGCGCTCGAAATGGGCTTGATAGCGAATGTAGGGTGCGAGATCTTTCTGCACGTCCTCGTCAAAGGGACGGTCCATCATGGTGATGGTCTGAAGACTCTGGGCACGCTGGCTTAACCAATAGTGCTGGGCCATCTTTTCGACTAGGATCTGTTCAGTCGGC
>DASREJ010000044.1:0-10081 GCA_035652115.1 Bryobacteraceae bacterium | reverse complement strand
GGATGGCGATGTTGTTGATGGCGACTAGTTCGTCACCGGCTTGAATCCCGGCCTTGTTCGAAGGCGTCCCGGGTAACGTTTGCAGAAAAATGACTTGTCCCGGCAATACAGAGACGATACTGCCAAAGCCTTTCTGCTCGGACAATTCCATTTGGCGAAGTTGCTCGAATTGGGCAGGATCAAAGAACTGGGTATGCGGATCCAATTGACGCAGCATCGAGGGAATTGCGCCGCCATAGATGACCTTGTCCACCGATTCGGGTTCAGCCGATTGCGATTGAACGGTCGAAAACACCTTTACAAATTTCTCGAGATAGGGCGCTAACTCGGTGGCAGGATCGGCCTGCTGCTGTGATCCATGCGCCGGAGCACTGACGGAATTCGATGCGTTGGTTGTGGTGTTCTCTTTGGTACTGCTGTTCTCTTTAGCTCCAGGGGAGACCTGCGCCTCAAGTATCAGACAAATGGCAAAGCAACAGCAAAGACAACGGAAAACTTGCGAAACGTTCAACTTCTTATTGTCTCCGATGCTGGATTGCCTGACGCCGCCGCCAGTCAACGCAATGGAGGAGTAGTAACAGGCGGATGGCGGTGATGCGTCGCCTGTTCATACGCATAGGCGAGCTTCAGCAGCTTCGCTTCCGTCCAAGGGCGTCCGTAAATGGTCATACCTGCCGGCAGAGTTCCGCCGCGCGTGAAGCCCATCGGCACATTGATGGCAGGAAAACCGGTAGTGGGCGAGAAGAATTGGCTGTTGTCACCGGCCGGCGTATTGAGATCTCCAATCAGTCGCGGCGGATTGCTCCAAGTTGGATAGATAAAAGCGTCGAGATGCAACTTATCCATGGTCTCCACAACTGCTTGACGAACTTTTTCCCGATATGCCATCTCCGCTTGGCACGCACCTGAGTCGGGGCCATTTTCGGGAGCTTTCTCTGCTTGTTCAAGGCGGAATTGAACCGAGGGATGGAAGCGACCGGATTTGATGATTTCTGCGAGACTCTTAACGGGAACGCGACCGCCTTGAGCGGCCAAATAGTGGTTGATGTCGTATTTGAAGCCCATGCAGGGACCTGTTCCATTTGGCCGCCGGATCGCATCGAGACCCACAATCGTAGCGGGATCGACGATGGTTACTCCCGCGCGACGGAGATCTTCAACTGCCGTGTTAAAGACGGCGAGGACCTCCGGATCCGCTGTGTCGCGCTCATAGGCTTTGCGCAAAATGCCGATGGTGGCGCCTTTCAGCCCGTTGCGATCAAACGAAGCTTCGTAGTTTTGCGGCAAGTGGCTCGCTGCAGTTGCTGTTACCGGGTCGTTTGGATCGGAACCGACGATGACCGCGAACACTTTTGTTGCATCTTCGACTGTGCGTGCAATTGGCCCGGCAATATCCGCAAGAAGATTGAGCGGCAAAACACCGGCGCGGCTGGTAAGTCCCATAGTCGAGCGAATGCCGACGAGAGATTGATGCGATGATGGGCCGCGAATAGAATTGCCGGTATCACTGCCAAGGCCAACCAGTCCTAGATTTGCGGCAATCGCCGCCGCGGTTCCACCGCTGGACCCTGCTGTGACGCGATCAAGCGCATAAGGATTCTTGGTATAGCCCGGAAGAATGGAACTGACAGTCTCATAGGGGCTGAATGCCCACTCCGCCATATTCGATTTCGCGAGCACAAGCGCACCAGCCTTTTTGACGCGCTCGACCTGAAACGCATCTTTATCCGGAATAAAAGTGGATAGCGCGAGGGAGCCATCAGTGGTGCGCAAGCCGTTCGTTTCGAAATTATCTTTGACAATCATCGGAACGCAATGAAGCGGTCCTGTAAGGCCGGATTGGGCAAAGCGGCGGTCCAACTCGTCAGCCTCTGCTTCAACGTTTGGATTGATCAGAACGATCGAGTTGATTGCCGGGCCGTTTTTGTCGTACGCTTCAATCCGCCTGAGGTATTGGGAGACTAGGGCATGGCAGGTCAAACGGCCAGCGCGCATGGCGTCGTGTACTTGAGAAATCGTAGTTTCTATAAAGTTGAATGGAGCGTCTTGAGCGCAAACAAGCGCAGGGGACAGTGCCAGCAAGATGGCGGGGAAGCGAATCACCACATCAGGATATACAAATGAAAAAGCCACCCAGATTTCTCATCCGAGTGGCTTTTTAGAAGAATAGAGTGCGCGATCACCTACTTGCGCGATGAAATTCGATCCAGAGTGTGGACAAACTGTGCGGCTTCGGCGGGCGTGCGAACATTGCCGGTGACGATTTCTTTGTTCGAGATGTCACGGCCATATAGCTGCTTGTTTGCATCGGAGTCCTGGGTTACGGACGCCCCACTTAGATCGAGACTGCCGAACAAGCCGCGAGAGCGCGAATAGGTAAGAATCTCAGCGTGCATTTCGGCATCGGTCATGGCGGAGGTATCACGGCCTACGGGGCCGGCAGCCGCAGAAGCTTCACCGCCCATCTGGAATTTGTCGCTTAACAAATGTTCCATGCCGCTTTTACTCATAACGAGCATAACCACGTCCGTTTCCGCACCGCCAACTAGTAGGCCAAATTTGCCGCCGGCGATCCGCACAGATCCTGGGGCACTCCAGCCGACGCCACTCGATTTGCGGCAAGTGAAAAAGCCTTTTCCATATTCTGCGCCGACGATAAACCCGCCCTTCTTCAAGTTGGGAATTACTACGACACAGGACGCCTTACTAAGCAAGTCCTGCGGGACCCCCTTATCCGAGGCATTCATCATTGCGTTCAAAACGTCGGTGGCCGCCGCAAATCGCTGGCTCGCATCTTTCTGTGCGAATACCGGGATCGCGAGCAATGCCGCTAGTAAAGCTCCGCCTAATAATTTCATAACTCTCCTCCTGACCTTTCTGTCAATGCACAATCTGCCGTCTACAATTTCCGTTCGCAACTATAAGACGTAACTTCGACGAAAGATTAAACAGCCGGATTGTAAGTCAATTCGATAAAGTGCGTGAAAATCTGTTCAGAAAAAGGTAACGCCGGGATTAGAGATGCAATCCTCACTTCTCTAATTAATGGCGGACTGCGCTGCGATTTTGGCTGCTGTTTCTTCTGCCAGGCGAACACAATCCGGCACGCCCACCCCACTGTAGGAGTTTCCAGCCAAATAAAGGCCAGGAATGCCAGCGAGGATGTCGTTGAGGCGATTCATCCATTCGCTGTGTCCGACCACATATTGAGGCATGGAATCCGGCCAACGCGTGACGCTCGAAAATATTGGCTTCGTCATAAGATGCAGAAGGCGGCGAAAATCCGCCCTGACGCGTTGGACCAATTCGTCGTCCGAAAGACCGAGCATACCGGGAGCTTCAGGGTCGACAACGAAGGCCCGAAGTGCAACAAGATCAGGCGGTATTCGAGACTTCCATTTTGTCCCGATGAAGGTTGTCGCTGCAATTGTCTGGCGCTCAGTGCGCGGCACAAGAAACCCAAAACCTTCCGGAATAGACGCGTCCGCTTTTCGATAGACGAGCGTAATGAGAATCGCGGATGAATACGGTATTGCCGACAATTCAGCCGCGATCGCGGGAGCGGAATTGCCCAGTAATATTGCGGCGATGCGAGCGGGGGCGGCGATCACCAGGTGAGTGCCTGTAAACTGCTGTGCACCGCAGACTACGCGCCAACCGTCAGCAAATGGCTTAACAGCAGTCGCTTCCTGGTGCACAACGTCGACAGAATCGGCAATGTCCGCTGTGAGGGTATCAGTCAATTCCTGCATGCCGCCGCGAAACGAAAGAAACAAACTGCCGCCTTGCGAAGGCGAGCGCCGTTCATGGCGAACACCGCGAATCAGGCTGCCGTATTGGCGCTCATAATTGACGAAGCGAGGCAGGACACTTTCGGCGCTGAGGCGAGCCGAGTCGCCGCCGTAGACGCCGGAAAGTAATGGCTCGGTGACATATTCCAAAATCTCGGGGCCGAAGTGATCGTTGACAAGCTCCTGTACCGAGAAATCGCCGGTCCGATAACGCCGCAGAAAAAAAATTTCACTAAAGAAACGAAGCTTGGTAGCGCTGCTAAATAGAGGCGATTTAAGAGCAGTATTGAGGTCCCCCGGCACCATCATGGCCATCCCGCGCGGCATTTCAATGAAGCGATTTTCGCGAACGATGTAGACGCGCCGCTCGGTGTCGTTCGATTCAATGATCTCAGCGCTAAGGCCTAACTGCGCGGCAAGTTCCGTAACAGCGGGTTTGCTGGCAATGTAGCTATCCGGCCCAGCCTCAAGCTGACATCCTTCAACGACATCAGTGCGAATAAGGCCGCCCAGACGGGACGATTTCTCCAATAACGTACATCGAATGCCTTTTTGTTTTAAGAAAAAGGCAGTTGCTAAGCCCGAAACACCGCCGCCGACAATGATGACGCTGGATTCGGCAGACGTGTTCAGCGGTGGAACTCCCGCACAATCTGGACGACGGCCTTCACGTTTTCGACAGGTGTTTCCGGCAGGATGCCATGCCCCAGATTGACAATGTGGCCGGGTCGAGTCCCGGTACGTTTCAACAGATCGGCAACTTTAGTGCGCAACTCGGGAAGCGGAGCAAAAAGCGCAACAGGATCAAGGTTCCCCTGGATGGCGGAGCGATAGCCGATGTCCATCCATGCCTGATCGATATTGATGCGCCAATCGATACCAAGAACGTCGCCGCCCGCGGCATGCAATTCGCGGAAAAAGCCGCCGGTTCCCGTTCCGAAGTGAATAACAGGAACCGTCGCGCTGCGGACGCGTTCGATGAGCGCGCGCGAGTACGGCTGAACATACCGGACGTAATCTTCCGGGCTCAGCGCGCCAACCCAACTGTCGAAGACTTGAATGGCGCGAGCGCCCGCGCCCACCTGCATGCGGGCAAAATCCCCGAGTACGTCGACCAATTTGCCCATAAGACGCCGCCACATCGTTTCGGCCGAATACATGAGGCGCTTGGTTTTGAGAAAAGTTTTCGATGGGCCGCCTTCAATCATGTAGCTTGCGAGAGTGAACGGCGCGCCGACGAACCCCACAACAGGAACTCTTCCGGCTAATGCGCGATTGACGATTTGGATCGCTTCGCCGACGTAACCGAGATCGTCGGTCTGGGAAGTAGAAATGTCGTCAATATCTTCCGGTTCGGTAATCGCATTTTCAATTGAGGGGCCTTCGCCGCTAACGAACTCCAGTTTCAGGCCCATCGGCTCGACGGGAAGCAGCAGGTCGGCAAAGATAATAGCAGCGTCGACGTCCAGAATTTCGACCGGCTGCAGGGTGACGGCAGCAGCGAGCTCGGGCTTTTTGCAGATCTCAAGAATCGAATGTTTCGCGCGGATGTCGCGATAGGACTTCAGGTAGCGGCCGGCTTGCCGCATAAACCAGACCGGACGGACGTCAGTCGGGCGGCGGCGGCAGGCATCTAGAAAACGGCCCGCGCTTACGGCAGCCACACGCATGATGCCCCCGATTTGTGCTCAAACACGTTCTTCAAATATACTTCGGCGGCTGTTTTCTTCTAGACGAAAGGAGTTAACCGGCGCTTTCCCCACTATCACGAGGCCGGCCGCGTCGAATTCGCTTCAGAAGGTGCTCCATTTTCGGGCTTGCGGAGGAACCGATATCAGCCTCGAAGTGCAACTCGGGGACACGAAAAAGGTTGAGCCGTTCGGCCAATTGACGACGGAGAAAATGGCGCGCGCCATCGAGAGCTTGAATTGTCTCCTGCTGCTGCTCCCTGGCGGCGGTATGAAAGTGCAGGCGCACTTGAGCGTGACGCTTGTCGGGTGAAACCAGCACTTCGGTTACTGCGGCATCCTGTATGCGTGGATCCGATAGTTCATAGGCGATCAATTCGCCCAATTCTTCACGCAGAGCCTCCGAGATCCGCTCGGCGCGGTGGGTATCCATTTGCGCCTCCTTCTTGAGTTTAAAGGGCGCGCTTTAGCGAAGCGTATATGCTGTTGGGCGGGAGTCTTTTGCGATGAATCGTAGAGAGTTCAATCGAATTGGCGCAGTAGCAGCGCTGGGACTGACGGCGCGGATGACTGGCGCTGAAACTTTTGATTATCCGTGGAAGCTGGGAATCATTACAGATGAAGTAGATCCCGACCTGAGTGTGGTGTTAGGACGGTTTTATCCAAAGTACGGATTGAAGTGGGCCGAGATCCGCAATTTGAAACTCGACGGCAGGAGCCGTTATGTGTATAAGACGGCTACGCCAGAGCAGCTAAAGGACATTCGCAAGCAATTGGACGATGCAGGCGTGAAGCTATCCGTGCTCGACACCGCCATCTATAAGGTTCCTCTGCCCGGCACGAAGCCTCTGGCTGAAAGCGCCACCGAATTGAATCCCGCTGAGGGCGAGTTTCAGAATCAGATGGAGGACTTGAAGCGAGCTGCTGAGGCGGCGCACACGCTGGGGACGAACAAGGTTCGCATTTTCACTTTCTCGCGAGTGAGCGATCCCGATTCGATCTTCGATCGGATTGTGGAACAGGTGCAGAAGGCGCTGCCGGTGGCTAAGGCGAACGACGTCCTGTTGGTAGTCGAAAACGAGCACAGTTGTAACACCGCGACGGGGACCGAAAGCGCCAAACTTTTGAGAGCGGTGACCGACCGGCGACTAATGCTGAATTGGGATCCCGGTAACTGCTATGAAGCTGGAGAGGAGCCGTTCCCGAAGGCTTGGGACCAGTTCGATCACACCCGTATCGGCCATATTCATCTCAAAGATGCAAAAGGCAAGGCTTGGCGGCCTGTCGGCGGCGGCGAAATCGATTTTGTGGGCCAGTTTAAGGCACTCAAGGAGATGAAGTACTCCAGTACGATGTCGCTCGAGACGCATTACCGGAACGCGCAACACAATGCATACGCATCCAGCGAGGAGTCAATGGACGGCCTGGTAAATGTACTGAAAGAGGTTTGAACGGATTGACGGGTCTATTATCAAAAGTGGCAGGAGGCATTAAGTGGAAGACGAAGTTAAGAGCCCAGCACGGCGAAGTTTTTTGAGGACAAGCGCAGTGGCAGCGGCTGGTTTGGCGACCGCGGCCTCGGCCAAGAAGGTAATGGGCGCGAATGACCGCATCCGGATTGCGGTGGTTGGATTACATGGCCGCGGTTGGGATCATGTGCGCGGCTACAAGCCTATTCCGGGTGTCGAAATCGCTTATTTTTGCGATTGCGACGAAAACGTGCTGCGCCAGCGTTTGGCGCAGGCTGAACAGCTCGGCATACCCAAACCGCAGACCTATGTGGATATCCGCAAGCTGCTAGATGACAAAAACGTAGATGCGATCTCAATCGCGACACCGAACCACTGGCATTCGCTGATGGGCATCTGGGCCGCACAGGCTAAGAAGGACTTCTACATCGAGAAGCCGTGTTCTCACAACCTGTGGGAAGGCCGGCAACTGGTAAATGCAGTCCAGAAGTACAAAGTAATTTGCCAGCATGGCAGCCAATGCCGTTCGAGCGCGGCTATCCGCGAAGCCATGGACCAAATGAAGTCCGGTTTGCTTGGCGACCTCTACATGTCTAGAGGGCTGTGCTTCAAGTGGCGCGACACGATCGGTCACGCCGAGCCGGAGCCCGTGCCAGCGGGCGTCAATTACGACCTTTGGACGGGACCAGCTCCCATGCGGCAGTTCACCAAGAATCGGTTCCACTACAACTGGCATTGGATTTGGGACACCGGCAATGGCGACCTCGGGAACCAGGGAATCCACGAAGTAGATTTGGCGCGCTGGGGATTGGGGGTTACCCTGCCGACCAAAATCACGGCCATCGGCGGTCACTTCCTTTTCGATGACGACCAGCAGACGCCGAACGCGATCTCGGTCGCCTATGAATTCGATGGGCCCAATCAGAAGAAAAAGATGATGACCTTCGAAGTCCGCGGCTGGATGACCAATCACGAAGCGGAGATTGGGACCGCGGCTTTCCGAGGCGGCGACATACCCGCGGCAGGATTGAAGCCGGTTTCGATGGTACAGAACGCTCAACCGAAGAGGTCGACCGGAATTGCTCAAGGGAAGCCCGGAACCATCGGCAACTTGTATTACGGATCGAAGGGCTACATTGCCGTCTCGGGCTACGATTCCTATAAATCGTTCCTGGGAGACCAGAATGAGCCAGGGCCAGAGAAGCGCGAACCGGTGCGCAATGAGCACTTCGTGAATTTCATCGACTGCATGCGAAGCCGCGATGCAAATAACTTGCACGCGCCGATTCTGGAAGGGCATCTTTCGGCCGCCCTGGTTCACTTAGGCAACGCATCTTATCGGTTAGGCCGGACCATCAATTTCGATCCGGAGAAGGAAGCGGTCATCAACGACAAGGAAGCGACGACGTTGCTACATGGAACGTATCGGGCACCGTACACCGTTCCGAAGATCGACGTTTAATTACGCTCTCTCACGATCAGGTCCTTATAACCACTCCATATTGCTACCGGTCAGCGCGCCGCCAAGCACGCTGGCCGCGTGCGCTTCGGCCGCCTGCAAAACCTGTTCCGCGCGGACGCGATCATTTGAGACAGTAACAGCCGCGATAATCGAGTTCTGCCAAGAGTCAAGGAAATCAATCTCAGCGACGGAAACGTTGAAGCGCTCGCGTAGACGGTCTTTTAGGCTTTTAACTACGTGGCGTTTTTCTTTGAGGGAGTGCGAACCCTCGACATGAATATCGAGAGTCAGCACCCCGATTACGGCCATTAGGCCGTAGTGGCTTCGGGCATCACGGGCGCGATGCGCTCCATCGTGAACGCTTCGATCACGTCGCCTATCTGAACGGCATTGAAGTTGCTGAGGGAGATTCCGCATTCGAGGCCGTTCTTGACCTCGCTCGCATCGTTCTTAAAGCGCTTCAGAGCCTCGATACGGCCTGTATGAACCACTTCGCCATCGCGCAGCACACGCACATGGCTATCGCGTCGAATCGCGCCGTCGGCGACAAAGCAACCGGCAACCGTACCGACTTTGCTGATGCGGAAAGTTTCGCGAACTTCCGCGTGGCCTTGGATGGTTTCCTTGAAGACTGGCTCCAAAAGACCGGTCATGGCCATCTTGACTTCGTCAATCAGCTCGTAAATGATGCTGTGCTGGCGAATGTCGACCTTCTGTTGCTCGGCGACCGCCTGCGCGTTCCGCTCAGGACGAACGTTAAATCCGATGATGATGGCATCGGATGCCGAGGCCAGCAGCACATCGCTCTCGGTTATGGCGCCGACTCCGGTGTGGAGAACACGAACGCGGATCTTTTCGTTCGATAATTGCTGCAATGTATCGGAGAGCACTTCGGCGGTGCCGCCCACGTCGGCCTTGATGATGAGATTCAGATCCTTGAGATCGCCCTCAGCAAACTGTTTGCTGAGCGAATCGAGCGTTGCAACGCGGGCGCCCTTCGCCATAGCGACATCGCGTGCTTTCGATTCGCGATAGAGAACAATCTGCTTGGCTTTGGATGTGTCGGAGACGACCTGGAACGAATCGCCGACTTCAGGTAAGCTCTCAAGACCGATGACTTCGACCGGCATGGAAGGCTCGGCTTCTTTGACCGAGTTGCCACGATCGTCGAACATGGCGCGAACCTTGCTGAACAGCGCACCGCAGATGAAGAAGTCGCCGGCTTTCAGCGTCCCGTTGCGAACCAACATGGTGGCAACAGGCCCTCGGCCTTTGTCGAGTTTGGCTTCGAGCACCGTACCGAGCGCAGGACGATTCGGGTTGGCCTTGAGATCTTGTATGTCGGCAACTAGCAAAATCATTTCAAGCAGCAGATCGAGGTTCTGGCCCATCTTTGCCGAGACTGGGACCATCACCACATCGCCTCCCCAATCCTCGGCGAGCAGACCGCGATCGGCAAGCTGCTGCTTCACGCGTTCCGGCTGCGAGTCCGGTTTATCGATTTTATTGATGGCGACGATGATCGGAACACTAGCAGCACGGGCGTGGTCGATCGCTTCAAGCGTCTGAGGCATTACGCCGTCGTCGGCCGAAACAACGAGGACGACGATATCCGTGACTTTGGCGCCGCGAGCGCGCATCCGAGTAAACGCCTGGTGACCGGGCGTATCG
>DASREJ010000043.1:0-5889 GCA_035652115.1 Bryobacteraceae bacterium | reverse complement strand
GTCAACGGACTCCAATGCGGACCTATTTTGCGCAGTTCGGCGCTTCGATCTTTGCCGGTTACCAGATCGATACCATCGGCAGTGACCAAGGCGTGTTCACCCGGGAAGAACGAATCCAAGCGCGTGAAGTACTCTTGCAGTCCGGCTCGTCCTTTCTCCTCATAAGCCTGCTTGGCATCGCTCACTTGCAGCGCCAAAGAGCGGGAGAAAAAATCGTGTCGTCCCGGCGAAAGCCGGTTTCGGATAACCGTGGTGACAGTTGAGCCGGCGAGACAAACAATAAGCGTGGCAACGAACCAAAGCAGAATCTTTACGAATATCGACCTCATGCGCCATGGCCTCCGCTTGCGACAGCTTGATTTTGCGCCGCGAATAAGTAGCCCACACCGCGCACCGTTCGAATCAGGTTACGGCCGCGCTCCAGCTTCTTTCGTAAGTGGCTGACGTGCACATCCAGCGCACGCTCCAGCGGATTAGCCTGGCGATTGTAGAGGAAGCGCGCCAGATCGTCGCGAGATACAACGCGTCCCGCCGATCTCACTAATACTTCCAGGATGTCGTACTCAATTGAAGTTACATCCACCGGCAGGCCATCGTAGAAGACTTCGCGCGTTCCAGCGTTCAAGCGCACACCGTTGGCTTCCAGCACTTCGGGCTTTAGGGCAGATCCTCTGCCTACACGGCGTAACACTGCTTGAATGCGGGCAAGCAATTCGTCGGGACTAAAAGGCTTGTTGAGGTAGTCGTCGGCGCCAAGGTTTAGGCCATTGATGCGGTCGCCGTGCTCGGTTCGGGCCGTTAACATAATGACCGGTACCGAACTGCGGCGTCGAATCTGCCGCAACACTTCGAATCCGTTCATTACCGGCAGCATCACGTCCAAAATCACCAGATCGTAGTTGCCGTCCAACGTGCGCGCCAAACCTTCTTCGCCATCGTGCGCCGTCGAAAGCGCCAGATGATGGGCCGCAAAAAACTCTTCCATTAGGGTGGAGAGTTCCTTGTCGTCTTCAACCAGCAGAATGGAAGGCGATTTCAAGGGAAAGCCGCGCGCTCCTGACCAAGACTATAGCGCGAGTTGCCCTTGATATTGCATGTTCTTCAGTTCGAATTTATGTTTGATTTCGGCTTGGCCGAACCTGAACTTGAATTCCACTTGGCGATCGTCAGCGGTAATTGGCAGCCCGGTTCTGGGAAAACGGAAAAAATAAACGTCCGCATTGCCAATCTTGTGGTAACTGCAACTTGCGGCAACGGCTGGGGCTTTGCCCTTCACCATTAGTGAAGCATCACTTGCCAGCTGGGTAAAATCAGTGTCCTGGTCTGGGGCTGCTAGTCCGGCTACCGCAATGACATAGTTGTCCCGTTGCTTGCTTACCCTTTCAATTTCGCCGGAAGTCGGCGTGTTTACGCCCGATTGCAGCTTCAAGACGGCTAGACGCACTGGAACGGCGCTGGCCCAGATGATGTTCAGGGAGAGGTGAGATTCGGGGGCAGGCGCGACGGGACTTATAGCCGAAGGGGTTTGCGCCCCCGACACGGTGCGTGACACGGTCGATTCCGCCGGTCCCGCGCTTCCGGGATTCCCGGCCACCGTCATATTGGTTCCGGTGGTGGTGTTGACAGGATTTCCTAAACCAGCGGTTGGAGGTGCAGCGCCGTTTGCTCCAGGCTCAAGGACGGTAATGCCGGGCCGGGCCGCTGCCGGCATCGGTATTCTCTTGGCCCAAGGAGAATCCATCATGACTTCCTGGGCGTCCTTCTGAGTCCAGTCGTTGAAAGCCTTTTGCCAGGCTGAAGTCACGGGCCCCGCAAGCAGCAGTCCCGCGCACGTGAGTGAAAAGAGGATACAGCCGTTAAGACAACGCATAAACCTCCTTTGCTATGTGACTTGCTAGATGGTCAAGAAGTAACACTATGACATATCAGTTTTGCCGTGCACCTGCGGAGTTGTAAGGATGCCTTTGTGGGCACCGGGAGAAGTGCCCAAATGTGCTATTCTCATGTCGTTAGACCGCCGTCCGATAAGACGGGAAGCACCGGACAGGTGGGTGAGTGGTTAAAGCCAACAGACTGTAAATCTGTCCCTCCTTGCGAGGTACGAAGGTTCGAATCCTTCCCTGTCCACCATTCAGAAACGGCGCCGTTGTAGCTCAGTTGGTAGAGCGCGTCCTTGGTAAGGACGAGGTCACCGGTTCAATCCCGGTCAACGGCTCCAAAAAGCGGGCTCTACGCACTTCCAATAGCCCAACATCACTCCCCAGAACACCACAATCGAGGCGTAACGGTTCCGTTGTTCAGAGAAGTATACGCTGTTGTATACAATGCATCGAAGGTGGCCTATGGCCGATCAGAACAGCAACGATACCTCCCGCCGAGACCTATTTAAAGGACTTGCGCAACTGCCAGTAGCGCTTATGGGCGAACGTCTTTTAGGCCGTGCGCTGCCTCAAGAGCAATCCGCCCGGGAAGCGACAAAGAAAATGATCGCGATTCAGATCGGAGCACGCTCGTTTGTCGATGAAGGAGTCGAAAAGTGTCTTGACACTCTTCAAGAGAAAGCGGCGGTGAACTGTCTGATGTCCACCGTGTTTACGTATGGGACTGGACTTGCGGGACGGCAGACACGTGGTCAACCGCTTCCCGATCACGGTGTGCAGGAATACGATCAAATCCATGGCGGCAGTTACACGAAAGTTCATCCGGAGTGTTACGCGAACTCGGTCATCAAGGATATTCGAGCGCCCGAACTCGGCGATTTTGACATTTTGGCGGACGTGATTCCAGCGGCGAAGGCACGTGGCATACAGACTTATTGCCTCTTCGAAGAAGCGTACAATCCGCGGCTTATTCCGAATTTCGAAAAGATCGCGGAGGTGGATCTCTACGGCAATATCGGCAGGAGCACATGTTTCAACAATCCCAACGCGCGCAATTTTCTCATCTCGCTGGTCGGAGATTGGTTCCGCAACAATGACGTTGATGGAATGATGTGGGAGTCCGAACGGCAGGGACCGCTGAATAACACCGTCGGAGCGCATTTCGGACGCATCTCGAGCCGTCGATCGATCTACTGCTTCTGTCCCTACTGCCTAGCCAAAGGGCGCAGTCAAGGTATTGATGTCGAACGCGCCCGGAGCGGCTACATCGCGTTAGATCAGTGGGTTACTGAAACCATAGGTCAACCGCGTAATATTGACGGAAGCTTTGTGAGCCTATGGCGCCTGCTTCTCGAATATCCGGAAATAATGGAATGGGAAAAACTGTGGTTTCGTAGTCAAGAAGAAGTTTACGGTCTTATCTACGGAACCGTGAAAGAGGCCAATCCACGCGCGCAGGTGGGATGGCACATCATGCACTTAATCGCTTTGAGTCCGTTGTATCGAGCGGAGCAGAGTTACGCTCGCTTGGCGCACGTGTCCGATTACATCAAGCCATCGACCTATAACAATTGCGGCGGCCCTCGCTTTGCGCAATACATCAGAAACGTGCAATCTACGATCTTTCGCGATCTCACGCCCGAGGAGGTGCTTGCTCTTCATTACAAACTGTTGGGCTACGAGGGTGAGGCAAGCTTGGATAAACTGCCCACCACCGGTCTTTCGGCGGATACGGTCGGCCGGGAAACTCGAAGAGCCATGGCCGATGTCAAAGGCGCCGTTCAAATTTATCCCGGCATCGACATTGACATACCGACCGGTTTGAAGGAAAAGAGAACTCAGCCGTCCGATGTGCGGGCAGCGGTTTTGGCCGCATTCAATGCGGGCGCGCCCGGCGTTGTTTTATCGAGAAAATACGCAGAAATGAGGCTTACTAATCTTGCGGGCTGCCGCGAGGCGCTGCGGGAGTTGCATCTAGTGTAACTGGTGCGAGCTGGAGGTCAGTGAAAAGCATTGTCGATTTGCAGGAGATTTTGTGGAACAGACTACGTCTCGTCGCGACTTCTTAAGAAGTCTTCCAATAGCCGCCGGAGCAGCCGGCATCAATCTCGCAGCCAGCACAAAAACAAACACAAAGGGCGCCTCCTCAATCCGTAAGATTGAGAGCCTCAATTACAAGGGCGTCCGATTGCTTCCCAGCCGCTGGCAAGAACAATATCAGCACGCTCGTGATTATTACTTTGCTGTTTCCGATGATGACATTCTCCAGGGTTTTCGCGCTGAGGCGGGCTTGCCTGCGCCGGGACGCCCATTGGGTGGATGGTGCGCGCGAGACAGCGCCACGGTATTCGGCCAGTGGTTGAGCGGTATGTCACGCATGTACAGCGTTACCAACGACGTCGAAATGCGCGATAAGGCCGCTTACCTAATGACGGAATGGTTCAAGACCGTTGGGCCGGATGGCAACTGCCGCATGCGTCATTACCCCTATGAGAAGTTAGTGTGCGGCTTAGTCGATATGAACGTGTATGGCGACCATCGCGAATCAATCGAATTCCTAGCGAAGGTCACAGATTACGCGAGCAAAACGTTCAATCGGGATCGAGTTCCAGCCGGACCGGTGCCCTGGGAAATGCATTCAGGCCGCCCCGGAGAATGGTATACGCTGCCGGAAAATCTTTATCGCGCTTATCAGGTATCAAACGACAAATCGTTCAAAGATTTTGCCGACGTGTGGCTTTACCATTCCTACTGGAACAAATTTGCTAACAGTGCATTGCCTACTAACGCTCACGGAGTTCACGCTTACAGCCATGTGAATAGTTTTAGCAGCGCCGCGATGACATATGCCATTAGTCAGGATCCGCATTATTTAATGGTTATCAAGAACGCCTATGACTATCTGCAAAACACGCAATGCTACGCCACCGGCGGATTCGGGCCAGTTGAGCGAATTCTTCCTCCCAATGGAAATCTGGGTAAGGCCTTGGAATATCAACTTAATTGTTGTGAAGTTCCTTGCTGCTCTTGGGCTGCCCTAAAGTTGTCGCATTACTTGACGGAGTTTACTGGCGAATCGCGATATGGCGATTGGGCCGAACGGATTATTTATAACTGCATCGGCGCTGCCTTGCCGATTATCGATCACGGCAAGCATTTTTATTATGCCGATTATCGAGTGGGCGCCGGCGTAAAGGTTTATAGCCGCAACGCTTACACGTGTTGTTCCGGCACTTATATACAAAACGTTGCCGACTATCACAATCAAATTTATTACAGTGACGATTCAGGACTTTACGTCAACTTATATTTACCTTCAGAAGTTACATGGCAACACGATAATGTCGCGGTAAAGTTGATCCAGCAGACACGTTATCCCGAAGCCGCTACCGTTAATTTATCACTCGAACTAGTCGAGAGCAGTGCTTTTTCATTGCGCTTCCGCGTTCCCGGCTGGTCCAAAGGAATGTCGATCGACGTGAACGACACAACCGCCGACGTGCGTTGCAAACCGGGTACTTGGGCCGTTATCACCCGAACTTGGAATCCTGGAGACAAGCTGACGATTCGTATTCCGCTGTCAATGCGTTGGTCGGCTGTGGATAGCCAGCATCCGAAACGTGTCGCGGTCATGCGCGGACCGGTAGTAATGGTGCAGGAAGGCAACGTTCATGAGCCGATTTATCGCCTTCCCGATACAGAGGAACAACTAAATAAGTGGTTGGTCGCGGATGAAGCGCCAGGATATTTTCGCGTTAAGCCACCGGATGGAACAAAGGTGATGGCGAAGTTTCAGCCCTTCTACTCCGCCATCGAAGCACTCTACTATCGGATGTACTTCGATCTCGATAAACTGCCGGTCGCGCTCTGGTGAAAGGCAATCTATAACGCTTGCATTTTACGCGGCCTTCGCATGCGAAATAAGCCGACGCCAATTGCGAAAATGCCTACCGGGATGAGAAAGCTCGGTTCCGGGGCTGTACCGGGAGTGGCGCTGCCGAACGTGACG
>DASREJ010000042.1:0-23508 GCA_035652115.1 Bryobacteraceae bacterium | reverse complement strand
CGAAGGCAGAGGCAATTGCGGCAGTCACGAACTGGATTGAAGAGCAGTTTGCGATTGCAGACCGGACAACTCCTGTCGATCCGGGGCATTTGACAGCTCACCGGCTCAATCGAATTGAATACGACAACACGATTCGCGATTTGCTGGGGATGAAGATCAAAGCCTCAGCCGATTTTCCTGCGGATGACTCAGGCTACGGATTCGACAACATTGGCGACGTGCTTTCTATTTCGCCCGTCCTGATGGAAAAGTACCTGAACGCGGCGACAAAAATTGCGAACAAAGCGATTCCGCCGGACACGTTGCCGAAAGCAACACGCGTGCGTTACTCGCCCGAACGCGGCAGCGCTGAAGACGGTTTGACGCTGGAGCACGACTACGAGTTCCCAGCGGAGGGCGACTACGAATGGAGGGTATCGGTAGGCGGCAAGAAAGAGGCGTTCCGCATTCATTTGTTCGAGGATGGCAAGCCGGTCAAAACAGAAGATGTTTTGATTGAGAAGGACAAACCGCGCACTTACGAAGTCAATCTGCACGAGACATACGGACCGCACGTGCTTAGCGCTCAGTTGGAGGCTCGCACGCCATCGCCAGAAGAACAAGCAACAGCACAGGAATTAGCCGCCAAAGAGCAGACGGATTTCGAAAAAGCGGTGGCTCGGCATCCCGAAGATGCGAAACAAATCGCGCTGCAGCGTGCTGTGGGCAATCCACCGACTTACATAGATAACTCGGAACTACGCGGGCCCTACGAACCACTTCCGCCGCCGATGCCGGCAAGTTACAGGCATATCTTCATTTGCGGCCACGCGCCAGGACACCACACATCGCAATGCGCACGGCAGGCGATTGAGCATTTAATGCCGCTGGCGTATCGAAGACAGGCCACGCTGGACGAGACGGATCGTATTGTAAGGCTGGTGGAATCTGCGCAGAAGGATGGGATGACGGTAGAGCAGTCAATGCGAATTGGCCTGGAAGCGATACTCGTTTCGCCGAATTTCCTGTTTCGGATTGAACGCGACCCACAGCCGAACGCCCTTACAGTGCACCGAATAAGCGATTACGAGCTGGCCTCGCGGCTGTCGTATTTCCTTTGGAGCAGCATGCCGGACCAGACGCTATTCGACTTGGCCGCAAGGCGGCAACTGCGCAATGCCAACGTGTTAAGCGCTCAGTTGAAGCGCATGCTGAAAGATCCGAAATCAGATGCGCTAGTGGAGAACTTCGCTGGGCAGTGGTTGGAGCTACGAAATCTGGATAGCGTGCATCCCGATCCAGACGAATTTCCGCAGTTTGACAACGCTTTGCGGAAAGCGATGTATACGGAATCGAAGATGTTTGTGCAGTCTGTGGTTCGCGACGACAAAAGCATTCTCGATTTCATAGACGGCAAGTACACATTCGTCAACGAAAAATTGGCGAAGTTCTATGGCTTAACCGGAGTGACCGGCACGCAGTTCCGCCGTGTGAGCCTCGATGGTACAGAGCGCAGCGGCGTTTTGACGCAGGCCGCGGTACTGACCGTGACCTCATATCCAACGCGAACATCGCCGGTGTTGCGCGGGAAATGGATTTTAGAAAACGTGCTGAATGCACCGCCTCCGCCGCCACCGCCGGGAGTTGGTTCGCTCGACGCCTCAGGCGGACCCGTAGCGGGAACGATGCGGCAGCAGATGGAAAAGCATCGCGCGAACCCAATGTGCGCATCGTGCCATGTACGGATGGATCCGCTGGGATTTGCCCTGGAGAATTACAACGCGATCGGTCAGTGGCGTACCCAGGATGCGAATCAGCCTATTGACGCGAGCGGTGTTTTGCCAGATGGAAAATCATTCCAGAGCAGTGCCGAACTAAAAGCGATTCTGGCGCAGAACAAAGATACCTTTGCGGAATGCCTGACCGAGAAGCTAATGATTTACGCACTGGGGCGAGGGTTGGAGAGCTATGACCGGCGCGCCGTAAAAGGAATTGTAGCGAATCTGGCTAAGAACGAGTACAGATTTTCGGCGCTTATCGAAGGAATTGTCAACAGCGCTCCGTTTCAGATGGGCCGAGGAGTAGCTCCGAGCACGACGACTGACTCGGCATCCGGCGGTCCTGGGGACGCACAAGCACCACATTCAGCAATAGCAGGCGGGAGCAGATGATCATTACACAGAAGCACGTATCGAGGAGAACTTTGCTGCGCGGATTGGGCACGGCGATGGCGTTGCCCGCACTGGATGCTATGGTACCGGCCTTTCTGCGCGCAAGCACCACGGCACAGAAGATTTCCCCCGCGCGTATGGTGTTTGTGTACGTACCGAACGGAATCGATATGCGCAACTGGACGCCGGCAGCCGAAGGACGTACGTTCGATTTGCCGAAGATTCTGAATCCGGTTTCGAATGTAAAGGACGACCTGTTAGTGCTGACTGGATTGCGTGACGACGGAGCGCGGCCCGGTGCGGACGGGCCCGGCGATCATGCACGTGCTTCGGCAAGCTTTCTAACGGGAGTTCACCCAAAGAAGACGGCGGGATCTGACATTTGGGCCGGCATATCAATCGACCAGGTAGCGGCGCAACATATCGGGAGGGCGACGCGGTTTGCATCGCTCGAACTCGGCTGTGAAGACGGACACCTTGCGGGCAACTGCGATTCCGGTTATAGCTGCGCGTATGTGAACAGCATCTCCTGGCGGAGTCCGACTGCGCCGAATCCGCCCGAAATCAATCCCAGGGCCGTTTTCGAGCGGCTATTCGGTAACGATGAAGATGCAGGCGATGCGACGGCGCGCGCGAGGACGGCACGCTATCAGCAGAGCATACTCGACTTGGTGGCAGACGATTCACGCAGGCTGCAATCGGACTTGGGCAGCACAGACCGAAGGAAACTTGACGAATACTTCACAGCGGTACGTGAAGTGGAACGGCAGGTGGAGATGATGGAGCAGCAAGTGGGGAACGGCGACAATGCGCCATCGATGGTGAAACCAGACGGCGTGCCGGTGGAGTTTGCCGAGCATGCTCGGCTGCTCTTTGATCTTTTGACCATCGCATTGCAGACCGATAGCACACGGATTTCAACATTCATGATGGCGCGCGAGGGGAGTAATCGTTCGTACCGCGAGATTGGGGTTCCGGACGGCCATCACGGACTTTCGCATCATCGCAATGATCCGGCCCTGATGGACAAGATCGCGATGATCAATCAATACCATATGGAGCAGTTCGCGTACTTTGTATCAAAGCTGAAAGCGACAAAGGACGGAACGGGTACACTGCTGGACAATACGATGGTGCTGTATGGAAGTGGCATTAGCGATGGAAACCGGCACAATCACGACAATCTGCCGGTTTTGATGGCGGGCGGATCGCGCTTTTTCCAGACCGGTCGGCATCTTACTTACGGAGACGGCGGCGCTCCGGTAACCAGTTTGTTTCTAAGTATCCTGGATGCTGCCGGCGTGCCGAGCGATAAGTTCGGCGATAGTCAGGGCAAGCTGGATTATTTGAGCCAATTGACGTAGTTTGGCAACCAGGTGAGCGCCATTCGCGCCGCTACTCATATAATCGAGATCAGTGGCCCAGGAGTTTATCGAGCGACGAGACGGCGGTTACTACTTCATCGGGAGCCGCGTTTCGCTCGAGTCGGTTGTCTATCAGTTTCTCCAGGGCGAATCGCCAGAGGCAATCGTTCAGGCCTTTCCATCACTGTCTTTACTACAGGTTTACGGCGGGATCACTTACTACCTGGCATCCCGGTCAGAAATCGACGAATATCTGAGGCGGGGCGAAGCGCATTTCGATGAACTTGCGCGATATGCCCGTGAGAAGAATATCCTTCTCTATCGAAAGCTGGAAGCAGCAAAGCAAGCAACGCCGCGTGCCTAATGCCGCCACGTTTTCTGGCGGATGAAAACTTGAACGGCAAGATTATTGCCGGCTTACATCGACGTGAGCCATATATCGATTTTCAAACTGCTAAAGCCGCAGGTATTCTCGGTCTATCGGACTACGAAGTTCTGACTATTGCCGCGAGCGGGGGTCGGATATTGGTTTCGCACGATCGAGAAACCGTGCCTGCTTACTTTAGTCGTTTCATCTTAGAATCCCGGAGTGCAGGCGTTTTGATCATCTCTCAAAATCTGCCCGTTCGTGAAGCAATCGAGCAGATTCTGATTGTCTGGGCGGCGTCAGAAGAGAATGAATGGTGGAATCGGATCGGATTTTTGCCGATCTGACCTGCCCAATTAAACGCTAATCGGCAAGGCAGCGGATATAAGATCGGAATTTGCCTTTCATAAATTCGATGAAGAAACTTACACTTGTCGCGCTTTCTTTGATGTCGAGCATGATGCTGTGCGCACAACAGGCGCACCCGCTTGCCCAGTTGATAGATGCAGCGCGGCAAGGGCCCTCCAGAGCCGGACTGGCAGAACTGATTTCGACGACGCTGACGCCCAAAGGAGGTGTGGCAGTGTGGGGACAGGAGTTTTTGTTCGTCACCGCGTCAGACATGCCGGCGACTGTTTCTATTAACGGACAGCCGCCCCGGCCCATGGAACGCGTGGGCAACTCGAATCTGTGGATGCGACTCGAACTGATGCGAGTGGGAGTGACATACGCCTATCAATACTCTGCGGACGGAAAGCCGCTGGGCGCACGGAGCGACGTGTCGGGGTATAACCCGGATTCGTATCCAAAGGACGGCGTGCCGAAGGGCAAGCTCAGCGATAAGCACGTTATCACGAGCAAGATTTACGACGGGATGAAAGCGGATTTCTGGTACTATGCGTCGCCCGGGGTAGATCCCAATGTGCCATCTCCCCTGATGGTGTGGCAGGATGGGCAAACCTTAATTGCGGGCGATTTGTCGCGGCTGCGGTTGTTTACGGTAACTGAGAATCTGGTCGCGCAGAAGCGCATTCCACCGATGGTTCACGTACTCATCGCACCCGGATTTGCGCCGGATGGCAAGGCGATGCGCTCCATTGAATACGACACAGTGAGCGACCGCTACAACCGATTTCTGATGGAAGAAGTGCTGCCGGAAGTCGAGAAAGAATATAAGCTGCGGCAGGATGGCTATAGCCGTGGGATTGCAGGCGAGTCATCGGGAGGCATTTGCTCTCTCAATTCGGCGTGGTTCAACCCGGAGAAATTTGCACGTGTACATTCGACGATTGGAAGCTTTACGTCAATACAGTGGCATCCGGAAGACAAGCGTGCTGGCGGCAATTTATATCCATTTATGGTGCGCAAAATGCCCAAGCGGAACATTCGCGTGTGGATGAGCGACGGAACGGATGATTTGGAAAACGATCATGGCTCATGGCCGCTCCAGAATATTCAATTGGCAAATTCGCTGAAGATGCGCGGATATGATTTTCATTTTCGATTCGGAAACGCCACGCACGATTCGGCACAGGCTGCAATTGACCTGCCGGAATCGTTGGCGTGGTTGTGGCGCAGCTACGATCCGGCAAAGACCAGTGAAGATTTTCAGATGGACCCGGTGGAGAAGGATAAACCGTACTATCGGGTGACGATCGGCAATCGGGACGCGTGGTGAGGGATGGCGAATGATTTACGACGGCGCCGTGCCCAAGTTACCAATTGGTGATGGAGCCGTCGGGGCGGAAGTAGAGCTGGGCGCGGTTGGTGACCGGTTGGTTAATTTCAGTGACGAGCTTTAGCCGTTTCATATCGACTTGGACACCAAGGCCGGGGCGCTGATTCGGGTACAGTTTGCCGTTTTTGAAGTCGAGACACTCCGGTAGATAGTCGAAGGTTTTACCTTGAAAGTTATATTCCATCAAGACCGGACCGGAGAACGTTCCCAGGCAGTTGACTAACGCTGCGGTCGCGATGGGACCGGTAAAATGCGGCACGATGCCGACGAAGTGAGTTTCGCAGATCGCCGCAATTTTTTTCATTTCGGTGATACCGCCGACGTTGGGCAGCGTGGCGCGGACGTAGTCGAGACTGTGACTTTCAACCAACTTATTGAAGTCCCAACGATTGCCCCACTCCTCGCCGGCAGCTATAGGGACATTTGTTTTTTGCCTGAGAATGGGAAGATCTTCGTTGAACGCTTCGGCGCGGACAGGGTCTTCCACGAAAAATGGGGCGAGAGGCTGAATGAGATCGCACGCACGGATAGCATCGCTGAGATCGAATCGCTGATGGAAGTCGACGGCCCAATCGCCGTTTTTGCCGACTCCTTCGCGGGCCTGCACGCAATCTTCATACAGTTGATTCACGCGCTCACGGGTGTTGAAGACCGTATTGATGGGTTGATCTGCTGCGCCCATGCGAAAGGCGCGATAGCCTGCTTCGATGGTCAACTGGGCGCGTTCTTTAATGCTCATTCCAGGGTGAACACCAGGAATGATTCCGGCGGTGTTATAGCATTCGCAGTAATTGCGAACCATGCCGCCGAGTAATTCGTGCACCGGCACATTGTGGACCTTGCCTTTGATATCCCACAGCGCAAGATCTAGCGCACCGAGCGCATCTTCCTTTTCACGCCCTGGCGGATAGAAGAAGGATCGCGACATATCCTGCCAGAGACGCTCAATAAAGTGCGGATCTTTGCCGATGAGGCGACCGGCGCACTGTTCGAGCGTGTCGCGCGAACCGCCCTCACCTATGCCCATTATGCCCGCGTCGGTCTCGACAGTCACTACGAGGTCGCTCTGGTTAAACAGGGGGTTGGGAGCCGGTGGAGAATAGACGCGGACCCGAGTGATCTTCATATTTGGCACCGCGGCGTGAACGCGCGGCGAGATGGCGAGCGGCAATGCCGAGGCAGCCGCCATTTGCTTTAGGAGATTGCGTCTATTCATAGCTCAGTTCCTGTTGAGCCTACGACTTGGCGAGCAATAGAGAGGCTTGCAGCATTGCTCGGGCATAGGCAATGTCATAAACCATGCCAGCGTAGCCGCCGCCTCCGGGATATTGGTTGTGAATACCAACTTTGCGGTCGTAATCAAGGGCACGCTCGTGCTCGGGATAGATTAAGCGCTTATATTTAACGCGAACTAACTCTCGCATGACGGCGAACATGTTGTTTTCGCCTTCGTCGATGAAGACTTCTGCGTAGTCGTCGTAGGGCTTTCTGACGCGCACGTTACGGAAATGCACATGATTGATTCGATCGCGAGAGCCGAAATAACGGCAGACCTCGACTGGATCATGCCCTAATTCCCGCGTCACGCCGCAGTCGAAGGTGATGCCGTTCGACGGGCTATTGACGATGTCGATCAAGTGTTTCCAGCCGTCGACTGTCCGCATAATCTGGCCGGAGCCACGGCTGACTGATACGGGCGGGTCGTTGGGATGCAACGCCAAACGGACGTTTGATTGTTCGGCGATAGGGATTACGGCTTTTAAGAAATAAGAGATGTTGTTCCACATCTCGTCGAGGGAGTGTGCGCCTTCTTCCGGCAGAGGCGGAAGATTTTTGACTCGATTCGCATCGAACGCTGTCAGCCCGGCGCCGCCTCGGCCTTCCTGTGCGTAATACCCTTCAATCGCGCGGTGCGCGTAAAAATTGTACTCGACAACCGGGAGGCCGACTTTGCCGGCTGCCTTGATGGACTCTTTGAATTTTTCGATCTCGTCGTCCCGGCCAGGGCGGCCATACAGCGTATTCGGGAAGCCGCTGATCATTAAGTTGCCGAGCGCAAGACCGCCGGTTTTCAGCCGATCGACTATCGCTTGCAACTGAGACGTTTCCCAGGGCATGCGGGGACCGCCGCTTAACACGTTGTTGACGCCGATCTGCTTTACCTCGCGCATGGCATCATCCGTGAGGTCGTGGACGTTTATGGGCGCGCAGATCTTTGGAGTGTCGGCGCTTTCCTGGGGCATGCCCCGGCCGGGCGTCCATTTTTCTTCTGCCTGTGCGGCGGCTGGTTTGGCAGCTGGCCAAAAAACGGTGGAACAGGCGGTTTGGAGAGCGGCTCTTCTCGAAATAATCGAAGCCATCTTTTCTAGTTCTCCTTTGAAACGGGCTGCTCAGAAAATCATACAAGGCTGACGCGATACGATTATCAATTCGAGCGAGAAAGCGAAGAATGCCGCAAATCCGTCCGACTATCGACCTCTCCGAAAAAACAGCATTGATCACCGGCGCGAGCAAAGGCTTAGGCAAAGCGATGGCTGTTGCACTGAGCCAAGCGGGCGCTTCGGTAGCCCTGGTTTCGCGCGATGCCGAGAAACTCGATCGCGTCAAGCAAGAAATAGAAGGATCCGGGGGCAAGGCGGCGGTCTTTGCCGCCGATGTGAGCGAAGAGGAGGCCGTCAACCGGCTTCAAACGCAAGTAATCGAGCAATGCGGCAAAGTGCAGATCCTCATCAATAATGCAGGTATTAACATTCGCAAGAACCTGGTTGATTTTTCGCTCACTGAATGGCGCAGTGTGATGGACACAAACCTCAGCAGCGTCTTTCTGATGTGCCGCGCGTTTGTGCCGCAAATGAAGGGCACAGGTTACGGGCGGATTCTGAATCTGACGTCGATCATGAGTCACGTGTCACTGGCGGGCCGGAGCGCGTATTCGGCCAGCAAGACCGCCTTACTCGGGTTGACTCGGGCGCTGGCGCTGGAGCTAGCGCCGGAGGGCATTACGGTAAACGGCATCAGTCCGGGGCCGATTGGCACGGAAATGAACATTCCGATTATGCAAAATCCGGAAGTGAACGCGCAGTTTATAGCGAGCCTACCGGTTGGACGCTGGGGCAAGGTGGAGGAGATCGGCAGCCTTGCGTGCTATCTCTGCTCAGAAGCCGCGGGGTTCATAACGGGGACCGATATCTTGATTGATGGCGGTTGGTGCGCCAAGTAAAATGCGACGGAAGATAACCCGGCGTGACGCAGGCTGGTTGATTGCACAAGCAGCAGGGGTCGCGGGCGGCGCGGATTTCTTCGCAAAATGGACGCAAGGGGCGAAGCACGACGTGCATCAAGAGCATGCAATGCATTCCACCGCACCGCCCGATCCACACGACTGGCGCTCGTACCGCCCCCAGTTTTTTTCGGGGGACGAATACCGGATACTGGACGCGTTCAGCGCGATACTCATTCCGTCAGACGATACTCCCGGCGCACGGGAAGCACACGTCACAGCATTCATAGATTTTGTTGTAAAGGCGGCTGCCGAATACGCTCCTGAGATGCAGGATCGATGGCGCAAGGCGCTGGGGTGGCTCGCTGAACAGAATTTTGGCAGTCTCTCGGCGGCCGAACAGACTTCCCTAGTGCAACAGATGGCGGCGCCAGAACAAGATAACTCAAAAAAACATCCGGGTTACGGCACCTATCGCTTGATAAAAGATATGGTCGTTCATGCGTTTTATACGTCGCGTGTTGGATTGGTCGATGTACTTGAATACAAAGGGCTCGCCTATTTGACTGAGTTTCCCGCATGCACTCATCCGGAACATCATCAAGTCTGACCGATGGATAAATACGACGTAGCGATTGTTGGTTCAGGAGCCTGTGGCGGATGGGCGTGCATGGCCCTGGCGCAGAGCGGCTTCAAGGTTGTGGTTCTGGAAGCCGGGTCGCACATCGACACATATAAAGAATTCAAACACCGCTGGCCTTACGAGATGCAGTTCCGGGGAGCGGGTCAGCCCGGTTTTTTGAGGAAGTATTTCAAAGGCTCCACTGAATATAACTACCGGATCATGATTGATGACCGGGAGAACCCATATACGACTGCGCCGGACAAGCCTTTTGCGTGGAGGCGGTCTCGCGTTCTTGGCGGACGGACGCTGCATTGGTCGCGTGCCTCGGACCGGTTTTCCGATTTCGACTTCAAAGCTGCTTCGCGCGATGGCTTCGGCGAAGATTGGCCCATTTCGTACGCTGACATCGCTCCATATTATGACCGCGTGGAGAGATTTATAGGAGTAAGCGCCGCACCGGCTAAACTGCCTCAGTTTCCAGATGGCGTGTTTCTCCCAGCCATGCCGTTGAATTGCGCGGAGAGCATTTTTCAGGCCGCTTGCCGAAAGATTGACTTCCCTTCGACACCGCGACGAGTGGCCCAATTAACGCGCATGTGGCACAACCGGCCGCCGTGCCATTACTGTGGCAATTGCGTCAATGGTTGCGATGTGGGAGCCATGTTTAACACCGTTGTCTCGACGCTCCCTCCAGCGCTGAAGACGGGCAATGTCACGCTGCTGTGTGACTCGGTAGTAAGCCACGTGTTGACGGATTCGGAAAAGCGTGCGCGTGGCATCCGCTACATAGAACGGTATTCAAATAAGGAAGTTGAGATTGGCGCACTGGTGGTGGTGCTTGCCGGCTCGTCACTCGAGAATACGCGTCTGTTGTTGAATTCGGAGCCGGGCGGATTGGCCAATAGCAGCGGCGTCCTAGGTCAATATTTGATGGACCAGGTATCCGGCTCCGGCGTAAGCGGCTTTCTGCCGATTTTGAAGAATGCGGCAATTCGCAATGACGATGGGAAAGCCGGCGGCCTTTATATTCCGAATTTTACGAACATTGGCGTTCGACCGAAGCCAGCAAAGTTCATTAGGGGATACGCAATGAGCGCAACCGGCGGGGCGATGGGTATTCCCGCATTCGCACCTTCTCTTCCCGGCTTTGGCTCCGATTACAAAAAGCGAGTGAAGTCTCTATACCCGTCCTTTGCGAGAGTCTGGTTATCGGGCGGTGAGATGCTTGCGCGCAAAGAAAATTACGTCGAGCTCGATCCTCAGGTTCGCGATAAGTGGGGCATTCCTGTACTCAAAATTCACTGCACACATTGTGATAATGACCGGCGGCTCTATGAGGACTTCTTTGAACGCGCGCAAGAGCTTTTCCGCGCGGCTCATGGCGAGATTTCAGATGCGAAGCCGTTTCTCTCCACGCCCGGAAGTTTGATCCACGAAGTGGGAACCTGCCGCATGGGCAACGATTCTAAGACCAGCGTTCTGAACTCTTTTTGCCAAACTCACGACGTAAAAAACTTATTTGTGTTCGGCGGGGGCTGTTTTGTGACCACTGGAGACAAGCATCCGACGTTGACCATGATGGCGTTAACGGCGCGAGGCTGCGATCAATTGATCGACATGGCGCACAAGGGCGACATCTAATGAACACGCGGGTGAACAGGCGGGCGTTTCTCACCAACTCAGCCGCACAGTTAACCGCCGGTTCCTTTATACTTCCGCTTATGACTGAACAGGCTGCGGCCGACGCTCCGCCTTCCAAACTGGGAATTGCCACCACCTCTTACCTAACTGTGTGGCGTCCACAGGACACTTTAGAATTCCTGGAGCATTGCCATGCACTTGGCGCGGCCGGAATTCAATCGGCGATTCATGGTGATCCGGCCAAGTTACGAGCGCGCGCAGAGCAACTAGGGATGTACGTCGAAGCCATGGTTCCGCTGCCGCATGGCGATGACACCTCCGCATTCGAGGAAAGCATGAAAACCGCGCAGGCGGCGGGAGCGATCGCAGTGAGATCGGCCTGTTTGGGAACGCGCCGTTATGAGACGTTCAAGTCTTTGGACCAGTGGCATGACTTTGTGACTTCAAGCAATCGATCGGTCGCAGCAGCACTACCGGTTCTCGATCGATACAAGATTCCGCTTGGCCTGGAAAACCACAAGGACTGGACGGCGGATGAGATGCATGCATTCCTAGAGAAGCACTCGAGCGAATATCTGGGCGTGTGCCTCGATTTCGGCAACAACATCTCGCTGCTGGACGACCCGATGTACGTTATTGAGAAACTCGCGCCTTATGCGGTCAGCACTCACCTGAAAAATATGGCGGCCGATTCGTATGATAACGGATTCCTGCTTTCCGAGGTATTGCTGGGTGACGGCTTTCTTGATCTGCCACGGATCATCTCGATTGTGAAGCAGGCGCGTCCAAAAACGCGATTCTCGCTTGAAATGATCACTCGCGATCCCCTCAGGGTTCCCTGCTTGACCGACAATTACTGGGTCTCTTTTCCCGACCGAAATGGTATTTATCTGGCGCGAACGCTCAAATTAGTCCAAAGGCAACGTTCACCGAAACCGTTGCCGCAAATCTCGCAGCACACCCACGATGAGCAGTTAAAGGTCGAAAACGAAAACGTTATAGCTTGCATGCGCTACGCTCACGAACATCTGGAACTGTAACGTTCGCATATTAGTGGGCAGGGCTGGTGAGGCGCTGATGAATCTCGCGTTCGCTTTTGGCGCGATCACTTTGGCCCAGTCGGTCGTAAACGCGAGCGAGATGGTAGTGTGGCATGGCCTGTTTCGGGTCAAGCGCGGCACTTGCTTCTAATTCAGTGGCCGCCGCCTGGTAATCGTGTTTGCCTTCGAGCAGGACTCCGAGTTCATAGTGCGCTTCCCAGTTCTTGCCGTCGAGCGCGATCGACTTGCGCAATAGATCAAGTGCTCGTTCGCTGTGAGAGTCAGAAGCAAGCAAAGCTTTTGCGAGCACAAGCTGGGCTATGGCGCTTTGCGGGTTGGCGGCGGCCCAACGCTCGCAATCCGCGGTGATCTCAGCTAGATGTCCTCCTGCTTGGTCCAGCATCTTTCCTAGAAAAATGTATGGCTGTTGCGCATCTGGCGCGAGGGCGATCGTTTTCAAAAAAAGTGCAATGGCCTCATCGAAGCGCCTTTGGCCGTAGCGCGCGACGCCAAGTGCAACGGTGAGTTGAGCGTCATCGGGTTGATGTTTGAGAGCAGTGGTGAGCAGATCGGCTGCTTCCGTGAATTGTTCTTCATGCAGCAGGGTATCTGCGTAGTTGAAGTAGAAAATGCCGAGAGCGTGAGCGAGCACGCGGCTGCCATCATCGAATTTTTCCGCGGTCGCGGCAGCCGACAACGCATCCTTCCGATTGTTCAGGCGGAAATACGTTTCTGCGAGCGAACTCCAGATGTACGGATTGCGCTGGTCCGCGGCGGAAGCCTGTTCAAGGTCTTTGCGCGCTTCGGCTAGATCCCCACGCTGGAGAGCGACCAGCCCGTGCTTCAGCAAGACGGTGGACTGCGGCGGATCAGCGAACAGTAAGAGCAGCAGAAACAGCAACAACTAACACACTACAAGAGAAATGGCCGCCATGCGAGTGCACGGCGGCATGGAGAGCTTCCCTAAAGCATCAGCCTAGAACATCAATCGCAACTGGAAGTCGATGTGCCGCTCGCTTCCAGCATTGGTGCAGGTGATTTGGCCGAAGTTGCTGTTGTTCTGGTTCTGCGATACGCAACCGACACTGTACTGCGGAGTGTTCGCAACGTTGGTTCCTTCCGCGCGGAATTCCATTCTCCATCTTTCGGTAAAAGCAAAATCCTTGAAGATGGAGAAATCAAGGGTCCTCTGCGGCGGCCCTACATTGCTTTGCAGCCCCGTATTGCCCTGTGTCGAAAGTTGAGCCGAAGTGAGTTGCGAAATCGGAACGAAGTTGGCGGTGTTAAACCACGCGTTCGGAGAACGCCCTCCGGAAGGTGCCTGGTTCGGATTGCTTTGCCCTGCAGCCATCGTCGGCAAACAGCTGCCATTTTCGCTGATCACATTGGCGCATGCGCCGCCGCCGGAACTCAGCGTGAACGGCGGTCCGGTGCGCAGGGTAAGAACTCCATTAAGTTGCCAGTTGCCGGCAATCGTTTGAACCGCTTTGTTCAGATTCGCGCCATACTGTTTGCCGCGACCAAACGGAATCTCATAGTTGAAAGATCCCACCAGAGCGTGACGAATATCCCAGGCAGCGCTGGAGTAGGACGTGCCGATCTTCGTTCCATCCAGTACAGTAAACCCAGGCGATCCCGAAAGCGTAGTTCCTGTATCGGATAGCGCATGGCCGTACGTATACGCCAACTGGCCCTGCAGTCCGTTGGTGAGCCGCTTGTTCAGCGATGCCGTCATCGCCTCATAATTGCCGAAGCCGAAGGTCGTCGTTCCACTCACCGAGCCGATGTCTGAAAAAGGCCGCAGTGCGGTGCAGTTCAGCGAACCGGTGTTCACTACAGTCGGGCACGCATTGGGATCAGGCTGATACAACTGACGCGCCTGGTGATTGCCTTCGTAGCCCACCTCCAAAGCCATCTGGCCAGGCAGTTGGTGCTGAACCGCCAGGTTCCACTCTTGCACGAGCGGATTTCGGAAGTCCGGGTAGACTTCGCGGAACTGTAATGAGGTAACCGGAAAGCCGTTGAACACATTCACCGGGAAACCGACGCTCAGCGCGTTAGTATATCCGCCGTTGGCCATCAGGGGATCCGGTTGGAAAATGCTCACGGTCCCTGGCCGGGCCAACGACGGCGACTGGTTGAATGGCGCCGATTCGCCACGATTCGGGTTACCGCCCTGGTTTTCTTCGCCGCCGTAAAACATGCCGAAGAATCCGCGGATCACGGTTTTCTGCTGGATGTTATAAGCAAAGCCCAAGCGCGGCCCGATATCGGTTTTGTCCCAAGGGATCAAGTATCTGCTAACCTGCCCACGGCTGACGGTAATCGGCGTGGTGAAAAGTGCGGGGAACGTTACGCCGTTGATAGTCGCAGGCGCGTTGAAGTTCGGGGGCAGAGGCGCATTCATGTTAGGACCGGCCGGGATGTCGAGGGTCAGTTTGGCGAAATCGAAGTTCGATTGCCGCCCAAACTGTTCTCCAATAGGCGAGAACAATTCGTAGCGCACGCCAAGATTCAATGTCAGCTTCGAAGTAACCTTCCAGTTATCCATGAAGTAACCCGCAATTGCCTTCTTGGTAGAAGAGATAAAGTTCGTTGTGGAGATCTGGGCTGTGCTATCGACCGATCCCAGGAGGAATGATGCGAATTCGTCTCCCGTCCCCGGGGCCAGTGCGTTTACGTTGCCTGCTGCGGCCTGCGCCCCCGTTTCTGCCTGCCCGAAGCTTATTTCTCCGTGGGGATAAGGCACCTGGAAGAAAGGGAAGTGCAGTTGACGGAATTCACCGCCCATTTTGAACTGGTGATTTCCATGCACGATCGACAGGTTCTCAATCATGTCCCATTCGTTGTTGTATTCCTTGGTCGGCAGCCAGTCGTTCGCGCCGACCTGGCTGTAACGGCCAAGGTCGATCTGCGGAGCGCCCCCGTTCAGCGTTATGGTTGGATCGTAGCCGCCGATCCCGAGTTGTTTGTATACATCCGAGTTGGCATTAGCTTGCGTACGCGCGGTAACCAGGCGGCTGAATCCCACGCGCGCTTCGTTTACCATCGTGGGCGAGAACGTATGGGTCCAGCTCAACATGGCGTTGCGGCCAAGATCCTGCTCGCTGGAACCCTGGAAATTGCCGCCGTCCAACGCGCCTTGGAAGGGCGGAACACTGCTCTTAGCTGTGTTTGCCCAACTGATGGTGCCGAAAATGCTGTTGTTGTCGTTGTAACGCCAATCGACGCGGCCATCCCCTTGGTCTGTATTCAACGCTCCCGGAGTGGCCACCGCATAGCAGCCCGAGCCGGCGGCAGGCCCATTGCAGTTGGCTAAGGCAGTATTCGGATTCGGATAGAGCGCCGCGAGCTTCATCGCGACGGGATCCATTTGCGATGTAGGAATGGTGTTATTGACGTACGGCGTGCGCGAATAAGTTGCCCTTTGGCCTGACGCCGCATTCAAGGTGCCCGGAACGCAGCCACTGATGCACTTCGTACTCGTCGGGTCGTACAGTGTGTTGGCGAGACCGGAGAAATTGCCGTTTCTCTCTGCCGGGGTGGGTATTTTGAAGGTCGGGCCGAACCCCAGGTTTTGAACCGAGCCGCCCGCAGTCCGGATGCGTGTGCCCTGATAGTCACCGAACATGAACAGTTTGTTCTTTAGGATGGGACCGCCAGCCGCCCCACCGAACTGATTCTGGTTGAATTTATTGCGCGGCAGACTGGCTTTGTTGTTCTCCCATTTGTTTGCGTCGAGATCAGTATTCGACAAAATCTCCCAGAGCGCGCCATGAAGTTGGTTTGTGCCGCTCTTGAGGCTGATCTCCAAAATGCCGCCCGCCGCACGGCCATACTGCGCGTCTGCGCCATTGCTGATGATCTGCATATCGCCGATCGCCTCGGGCGCCGGCCCAATAACAAACGCGGTCTGGTTAATGAAGTCGATCACGTTAACGTTGTTGTCAACGCCGTTAAGGAGAAAGTTGTTTTCGCCTGTCGAACGAACGCCGTTGGCGGAGAACCCACCACCCAGCGCATCGCGCGCACCGTTCTCCGCAGGCTGCACGCCAGGTGTCAAACGAGCTAGAAACGTAAACGTGCGCTGTCCGCCCAGAGGCAGGTCGACTATTTGTTGAGTGTTCAGCGTCTGGCCGATAACGGGTGATTCAGTCTGCAGCAAAGGAGCCTCTGCTGTAACTTGGACCGTTTGGGAAGCGCTGCCGACTTGCAAGGTCAGATTGGCCTCCGTGGGCGCGCCGGGGTTTAGAATGATATTCTTCTGCTGGGTCTTTTGAAAACCAGACGCCTCTACCGTGAGAGTGTATGTGCCGGGAGGCAGCGCCGGCACTGAATAGAGACCTGCGTCATTCGTCACCGTGTTGTTGGTCACACCAGTGGCATCGTTGGTGATGGAAACCTTCGCGTTGGGAACCGCCGCGCTCTGCGCGTCGATCACGGTTCCGGTGAGCGTACCAAGATCGCGTTGCGCAAACGCGATGTTGCAGCACAGAGCAAGGACAAGGACAGGAAGAGCGCGAATTAAACGTGACACAACAACCTCCAACGCAGAGAAGTATTTTTGCAGACCGCTGACTTAGATGGAAAGTATCACATCCGAAGGGTGTATTCAAGGACTATTTACACCGTATGTCATAGATCCGGCTACTACTTTCGTCTGATATTCGGTGTTACAAATTTCACGTAAGTACACCTGAACACCAGTGGACACTTGGTCTATGATGGTGCATCCATGAGTCGATGCGCCGCCGGAGCTTTGTTGGCGATGTCCGGACTTTCTGTATTGGCAGCGGGCGCGGTCAGCGTTTTTCGCGCTGACTTTGTGGATATCGCGCCCAAGCTTGGATTGATCGCGAGCAACATCTACGGCGGACTTAGTAGGAAAGATTACATTCTAGAGACTACCGGAAATGGAGCGGCCATTCTTGATTACGATGGCGACGGCCGCGATGACATTTTTGTCGCGAACGGGACGCGCCTGCATGATTCGCAAACCGACAAGAACGAACTGCCACAGCTCTACCACAACGACGGAAATGGACATTTCACAGATGTTGCAGCCAAGGCTGGATTTACCCGGACGGGCTGGGCGCAGGGTGTGTGCGTCGGCGATTTCGATAACGATGGCCGTCCCGACCTGATGGTCACCTATTACGGCCACAATGTGCTGTATCGGAATAGCGGCGACGGAAGGTTTGAAGATGTGACGGAAAAAGCGCACCTGCCGACAAACGGCACTCGATATGGATCGGGCTGCTCGTTTGTGGATTACGACCGGGATGGGTATCTCGATCTTTTCATCGCCAATTATGTGGATCTTGATTTGAACAACACTCCGGCTCCAGGGCATGGCGAATACTGCATTTGGAAAGAAATTCCGGTGATGTGCGGGCCGCGCGGCCTTCCCTTGGCGCACAACGCGCTCTATCACAACAACGGCAATGGCACTTTCACTGACGTTTCAGAAGGGGCAGGCATTCTGAAACCCGGGGGCCGCTACAGCCTGGGAGTGGCCGCGGCTGATTTTGACAACGATGGTTGGCCCGATATCTATGTTGCGTGCGATATGACGCCGAGCTTGCTGTTTCATAATCTGCATAACGGAACCTTCGAAGAGCGCGGGGTGGAGGCCGGAGTTGCTTACAACTTTGACGGAAATCTGCAGGCCGGCATGGGAGTTGCGGTCGGTGATTATGACGGGGATGGGCTTCTCGATATCGCTAAGACGAATTTTTCAGGAGATTTGACCTCGCTGTATCACAATGACGACGGAAAGTTCTTCACCGATGTATCGCGCGAAGCGGGCTTGGCGGCGCGGCAATTGCTGGGGTGGGGCGTGGCGTTCCTGGATGCGAATGACGACGGGTGGCCCGATCTGGTGGTGGCAAACGGACATGTGTATCCAGAAGTGGAAGGGAAACAACTTGGTGATACCTATTTGCAACCCACTACGCTGTTTGAGAACCTTGGAAGCGGTAAATTCAAGGATGTGACTGCGCAAGCAGGGCCGGCATTTCAAGTCCCGCGCCCCGCACGCGGACTGGCCGTTGGCGATTTGGATGGCGATGGCCGACCTGACATATTCATCGTCAATATGAACGCGCGCCCCAGCCTTCTAAAGAATCGTGCGCCACACGGACACTTCCTCAACGTTGCGCTTACTGGAACGAGATCGAATCGCAGCGCAATCGGCGCACGGGTTACAGTAATTGCTGGCGGACGCAAGCGGGTCCAAGAAGTCATGAGCGGCGAAAGTTTTTACTCGCAGAACTCGTTCACTTTACATTTTGGTTTGGGCGACTTGACTGCGGCCGAGAAGATTGACATTCGCTGGCCCAGCGGGATCGTACAACAGCTTGGGGAAACCGCTGCCGATCAAACGATTAAAGTGACTGAACGTTGAAGTGAAGCGCAAATTCCAGGTAGGCATGACCAGGCGCGAATTGTTAGCCGCGGCCGCTGCAATTCCTACGCTCGGCATCATTCGACCAGCACCAGCTTTCGCGGAGCAGACAAGTCACAAGGCGCCCTATTTGGGATTGGAGAAATTTATTCTTCCGGGCTACGACGACTTCCCAGAGGAAAAGACGGCGGTCGAAATTGAACGAGCGCTGGCGAATGCGCTGCGCACGGGTAAGTTACCAAACGGTCTTCCGGTCCAAGGAATTTCACCGTGCGCGAGGTTTTGGAAGGCTATCGCAAACGATCTCCAGGAAGCGATTTTCGATAGAACCGCTGGCGACGTGGCTGAAGGCTGGCAACAATGGGTTCAGTCGCTGGGGAATGTGCGGCGCGCAGAGTTCCATTCTCTCCCTGAAGGGCTGATTCGTTTTGGCGTCTCCAGTGAGCGCGATGGACGATTGCTCCATAGGACCGGCATCTGGAAGCAGAGCTGGGTCAACGGCAAATTGGCCGAGTTTGTTCCGATAGAAGAACACATAGCGAGCGCATCGGCTCCGTTGTTTCGTGATGTGACCGGATTCGCGTTTGCAAATGCTGCGTCGTTTCGGGAGCAACTGGCAAAAGGAATTCCGTATTGGCGTTCACGCCTGGACCCCGCAACGGGCATCGATGTTTATGGCAGCAACGGAATCGCGGTCGGAGATATTGACGGCGATGGAGACGATGAAGTCTATATTTGCCAACCCGGCGGTCTGCCTAATCGGCTGTTTAAGTTCGTCGCCGACGGAACGGTACAGGACATTACCGAGGCCTGGAATGTCGGGATGTTGGATGACACATCTGCAGCGCTGTTTATTGACTCGCGCAATATTGGACAGCAAGACTTAATCGTCTTGCGCAGTGCTGGGCCGCTTCTTTTTCTCAACGAAGGCGGAAAGTTTCGGCTGCGAACAGATGCGTTCCAATTTGCCAGCGTTCCCGGCGGCGGCTTTACGGGAATGGCGGCGGCGGATTTCGATCGCGATGGCAAACTGGATCTCTATCTTTGTTGTTACGTCTATTTTCAAAGCGAGGCCCAGTACACGTACGCGGTGCCTTATCAGGACGCGCAAAATGGGCCGCCAAATTTTCTCTTTCGCAACCGCTTGAACGCAGATGGCTCTGGAGCGTTTGAGGACTGCACGGCCGAGACCGGCATAAACGAAAACAATAACCGATTCAGCTTTGCGCCGGCATGGTGCGATTTCAATGGCGATGGCTGGCCGGATCTTTTTGTCGCGAATGACTTCGGGCGCAAAAACCTGTATCTAAATCGCGAGGGTCATTTCCGAGACGTAGCGGCGAGCACGGGCGTGGAGGATATCGGCCCGGGCATGAGTGCGTCGTGGTTTGACTATGACAACGATGGCAGGCCGGACCTTTACGTGGCGAACATGTGGACTGCCGCGGGGCAGCGCGTGGTAGCCAGCAACAAATTCGAACCGGGGAAAGCTGCCGCTACACACGACGCGTATCGCTGCCACACGATGGGCAATTCGTTGTATCGAAATCGCGGTGATGGAACGTTTGAGAATGTGAGCCGGCAACAAAATGTTCAGTTCGGGCGCTGGGCCTGGGCTTCCGGCGGCCATGACTTCGATAACGATGGCGTTCCTGAGATCTTTGTCACTTGCGGCATGCTCACAAACCAAAGTGATGCCGATTTGGGCAGCTTTTTTTGGCGGCAAGTAGTAGCGCGCTCTCCGGTGACGGCAAGACCTTCAGCAGCTTACGAAAATGGCTGGAACGCCATCAACCAATTTTTGCGGGAAGACTATAGCTGGAACGGTCGCGAGCCGAACGTGTTGCACGTGAAGCGCGGCAAACGCTACTTCGATTTTTCAGGAGTGAGCGGCCTGGATTTTGCGGAGGATGGGCGTGCTTTCGCAGTACTTGATTTTGACGGTGATGGACGCCCGGACGTTTTGCTGAAGAGCCGCTTCGGGCCGCAGGTTCGATTATTCCAGAACAACTGCACGCGCGGTCGTCGCTCGATCGGTTTTGAGTTAGTAGGAACAAAATCAAATCGCGATGCTATTGGCGCTCGTGTTGAGGTGGACAGCCAGACTAAATGGCTGGAGGCAGGATCGGGCTTTCTTTCACAGCACAGCAAGCGCCTGATCTTTGGGCTGGGTGAGCGAGATGCGGCGGCGCAAATTCGAATTCTGTGGCCCTCGGGAGCAGCGCAAGAGTTCAGGAATATGCAGGCGGGCTCTGTTTTCCGAATCGTTGAGGGATCGGAAAAATATGTGTCGCGGCCATTTCGTCAGCCGCAGGCGCTGACATCGAAATCAATAAAGGTCGACAACGAGCTTGGCTTGAACGACACATGGTTTCAAGAACCAATCCCGCTGCCCGAATCACAAAAGGGACCTGGCTTATTGACGTTGACCGAGGCGCAGCTCTCTGAAAATCCACAACGGCGGGAACAGTACGAAATTTTTCGACGGTATTTGTTTGATTGGCGCACCAGGCTGACGCCGCCGCTCTCGTTATTGCTGAATGAGCGAGGCCATGCGGTGAAGATCTATGCTGCGGTTCCGCTGGCGGAACAAATACAGGCGGACCTGGCAATTCTGTCGAGTGGCAAAGTGCCGGGACAAGCATTCGCCGGCTTCTACGTCAATCGGCCGCATCGCGATTTTTTTAAGTTCGGCGCCGCCTATTTGTGGGCCGGTTATCCGGAGCAGGCGCTTCCGTATCTGCAGCAGGTATTGGCGCGCTCGCCTGGCAATGTGCGGGTGCAGGTGTTGGTTGGTCAGGTGCATTTGGAGGCGAATCGCCTGGACGCGGCGGAACAATCATTCCGTAGCGCTCTGAATGTGAACGGCGCAGATGCAGAAGCGTGGTCCGGCTTAGGCGATGTTTCGGAAGCGCGTGCGGATTTAGCCGGAGCGCTCGCGAATTATGAGCAAGCGCTGGAGCTGAAGCCGGATCTCTTTTATACACTTCTAAACGCCGGGCGCGTTTGTGACAAGCTGAACGAACAGAAGAAAGCCGGCGATTTTTATGCGAAAGCCGTGGCGCTGGACGCGCAATCGCCGGAAGCGCTAAACGGCCTTGGATTGGCTTTGGCGAAGCAGGGGCACGCTGCGGAGGCTCATGAACGATTTGAAAAGGCGATCGCGTTGCGGCGCGACTATTCGGAGGCGATCAACAACTTGGGCGTATTGTTCGTGCAGCAAGGAAAGGTGAACGATGCAATATCAGCTTTCCAATACGGAATCCAAGTCGCGCCGAACGAAGATATACTCTACTTGAACTTGGGCCGGACATATGTTCAAGCAGGCAATGTGGAGCGCGCTCGCCAGGTGATGCAGCAACTGCTGGACCGCAAGCCGGACAACGCGACGGCGCGAAGGGCGCTCGAAGAATTAAACAGCCGGTAAGACCATGTTGAGCACGGGATTTATTGCTTTAAGTCTGCTGGCCGCGGTTTCATCGGAGGGGCAGATGAAGCCTTCTGAACCTGAGGCTGTCAAACAGATTGTCAAACAAGTTGCCGATTCCGGACGCTGCGCGACACTCGCGGAAGCGCCGGATAAACGCGTCGACTCACCGGCGGCGTTGCCGCCCGGACCGCCGCCATTGTTGAGTTTCCGATTTTACGAGAGCAAAGCACATCATCGCGTGGGCAATTCGGAATTGATGTTGGACGATGCGGGCCACTAGATTTGTTTGCGTGGTGGTGCTGTTGAGTTTCGCCCTTTCGGCGAATGATGCAGCGCAAGAAGGAGTTCAGGCCTTCAAAGACGGCCGCTACTCGGTAGCTTTGGAAAAGTTGAAGCAGGCATCCGACGCAACCTCAAAAGCGTTTCTCGCTTTGACGCAGGCGGCCGTGGGAAATTGCCCAGTTGCGCTGCCGGGCTTGCTTGGAGTTTCGGCCGCCCATGATGGAACGTATCGCCTGGCCAGAATTGCAGCGGTGAAATGTTACGACAGCGGCAACAAACCGTTGAAAGCCTTCGCGTTAATTAACGAACTCGAAAAACAATATCCGGATGATGCCGACATTCTTTATCTTTCGGCCAAGCTGCACATGAAGGCATTCAACGATGCTACGTTTGCAATGTTCCAACGAACTCCATCGTCGTACCGAGTCCATGAACTTTCCGGCGAAATCTTTGAAGTAGAAAATCGATACAGGGATGCGGCAGCAGAGTATCGTAAGGCAATTGCTGAGAACCCCGATGCGCCGGATTTGCATTATCGTTTAGGACGCGCGATTCTGCTTGAGAGCCATAGCCAAGAAGCTCTGGACAAAGCGGCTACCGAGTTTAAGAATGAGCTGAAATTAAGTCCTGAAGACAGCGCCTGCGAGTTTCAGTTAGGTCAGATTGCGCAGGTCCAGGGAAAAGCCGCAGACGCAAAACCGCATTTCGAGCGGGCTATCGATTTGGCTCCAAACTTCGTGCAAGCATTGATCGCACTGGGAAAGATCGAATCGCAAGAAAAGCGATACGAGCGTGCTATTCAATTGCTAACACGAGCGACAACATTACAGCCGACGAACGAGACTGCGCACTACGCTCTGTTGACCGCCTATCGGGATTCCCGGCAGATGGAGAAGGCGGCGGCCGAGAAAGCGACGCTGGATCGCCTACAGAAACCGCCACAAGGCGAGTTCTCCGATTTTCTGAAGAAACTCGGAGAAAAGCCACCGCAGCAGTGAAGCTTCGCGTAGCAGTTATCATTGCGGCCACAGTAGCTGCCGGCGTATGTATCCTTGCGCAACCAGCGCTACAAACGACCTTTGCTTCTTGCTTTCGCAACATCGCGACTCAGGCCGGACTCACAGCGGTCTTTCCAAACGGCGGCACAACTTCAAAGGAATACATCATCGAGACGACGGGCAGCGGAATTGCTTTCATCGATTACGACAATGACGGATTGCTTGATCTGTTTGTTCTTTCCGGAAA